>JAIEBK010000051.1:0-18082 GCA_029070945.1 Muribaculaceae bacterium | reverse complement strand
GGTTTAGAAGGTTTAAGGGGTTGGGATGTTACGTTTATTTAGATCTAAGGATGAATTTAAATTCAATGCAAAAGTACTAATAAAAAGCCTTGTCAGCAAATAATCTGTTTATAAATTTTAGATAATTTTAATAAGCATAAGGTGACTTTTTCAGAAATTTGCATTATCTTTGCAAAAACTTAAAGATAAATCATATGTTCTCACCTGAAACCTACATCAGCCGCCGTGCTGAACTCAAGAAACGACTTGGCAGTGGAGTAGTGCTCCTGCTCGGCAATGACCTCGTGGGCATGAACTACCGCGATAATGAATACGAATTCCGGCAGGATTCCACTTTCCTTTACTATTTCGGTCTTAACCACGACGGACTCAACGCGGTGATAGATGTAGACAATGACCGTGACATCATTTTCGGCGATGAACTTACGATCGACGCAATAGTCTGGACCGGCAACCAGCCCACTCTACATGAACTCGCGGCAAAGGCTGGAGTGACTGATGTGCGACCTTCGGATGAACTCCGCAAATATCTTGACAAAGCGCGTGAGTCAGCCTCCCCAATTCATTATATACCCTATTATCGCGCCGATCATGAACTGAAGCTTATGCAGCTTCTCGGTCTGCAGCCTGGAGGTGCTGTTCCATCCGTGCCCCTCATCCGTGCGGTAGTTGACATGCGTAACCATAAGAGTGCGGAGGAAATCGCTGAGATAGAAAAGGCATGCGCTGTGACGGCAATGATGCACAAGGCTGCTATGGCGGCTGCCCGTCCGGGTCTTACGGAATATCAGATGAAAGCCATAGTGGAGAAAGTTGCGACCGAGAATGGTATGCGCTGCTCTTTCCCGACCATCGCGACAGTACACGGAGAGATACTTCACAACCACAGCTACAGCAATACCCTTCAGCCCGGTCAGCTTTTCCTGCTGGATGCGGGAGCCGAGACAGCAATGGGATATGCAGGCGACATGTCATCGACAGTTCCGGTAGACCTGCGTTATACAGACCGCCAAAAGGCGATATACGATCTTCAGCAGGCCGCTTCGCGCGATGCTGTAGCGATGCTTCGTCCCGGTGTACCCTTCCGTGATGTGCATATGCAGGCCGCCCGTACAATAGCTACAGGCCTAAAGGAACTGGGTATCATGAAGGGAGACATAGAGGAAGCGATACATGCCGGAGCACACGCAATGTTCTTCCCGACAGGTCTGGGGCATATGATGGGTCTTGACGTGCATGATATGGAGAACCTCGGAGAAGTATGGGTGGGCTATGACGGTCAGCCCAAATCAACCGTGTTTGGCTTCAAGTCACTTCGACTCGCGCGTCCTCTTGAGGAAGGCTTCGTATTCACGATAGAGCCCGGAATCTATTTCATGCCTGAGCTGACTGCTCTTTGGAAGAGTGAGGGGCGGCATAAGGATTTCATAAATTTCGAGGAGGCCGAGAAATGGCTGGGATTCGGAGGCGTACGCAACGAGGAGGATTATCTTGTCACAGCCGACGGACACCGGCGCCTCGGTCCAGGCATCCCTATGACGACCGAGGGGGTTGAGGAGTTAAGGGTTAAGAGTTAAGGGTTAAAAGTTAAGTGTTAAGAGTTAAGGATTTGGGGGTAAGATACTATAATAAGATCGATAATGGCTATTGAGCAGAACAATTATCAAAAGCGCGGGACGCGTCGTCAGTCTGCTCCTATGACTGACCCTACAGGAAAACTTCCTCCACGAGACACTGACATGGAAGAGGCTGTGCTCGGTGCGCTCATGATAGAGAAAGATGCATACATGAATGTGTGCGACATCCTTTCTCCCGAAAGCTTCTATGATCCAGTAAACCAGAAAATATTTGCTGCCATCATGCAGCTCGGTCTCTCTCAGAGGCCGATAGATATGCTCACAGTGGTAGAACAGCTTCGTGCCAATGGAGAACTTGAAGAGGTGGGTGGTCCGATAAAGATCACAAGCCTTACGTCAAACATCTATTCGGCCGCCAATGTGGAATATCATGCCAAGATTGTAGCGCAGAAATATCTTGCCCGTCGTCTGATAACCTACGCAACCAACATAGAGACCAAAGCTTTTGACGAAGGGAATGATATAGACGATCTTCTTCAGGAGGCAGAGGGCCTTCTATTCGATATCTCGCAGAATCAGATAAAGCGAGAGGTGACACAGATCGATCCGGTGATCAATCTTGCTATCGAGCAGATACAGAACGCAGCAAACTCGTCGTCCGGTCTATCCGGATTACAGACCGGCTACAGTGACCTTGACAAGATGACTTCCGGCTGGCAACCGTCAGACCTCATAATCATTGCGGCACGACCTGCCATGGGCAAGACGGCCTTTGTGCTCTCAATGGCTAAGGAGATGACAGTCACTTACAATATTCCTGTGGCTATCTTTACCCTCGAGATGGCAAACGTGCAGCTCGTCAAACGTCTTCTCTCAAACGTTGCGAGTCTTGAAGGCGAAAAGATTAAGAGCGGACAGCTAAGTAACGAGGAATGGGACAGGCTAAACGCCTCTCTTAAAAATGTCTATTCGGCTCCTCTCTATCTTGACGAGACTCCGGGGCTGAGCATAACCGAGTTACGTACCAAGGCCCGTCGTCTCGTAAGGGAACATGGCGTGAAGATGATCATGATAGACTACCTTCAGCTGATGAGTGCCGGCGGCCTAAAGCTCGGAAGCCGAGAGCAGGAGGTGTCGACGATATCCCGTTCGCTTAAGGCTCTTGCCAAGGAACTTAATATTCCTATCATAGCGCTTTCTCAGCTTAACCGAAGCACCGAGACACGAGAAGACAAACGTCCGGTTCTCTCAGACCTTCGTGAGTCCGGAGCGATTGAACAGGATGCCGATATAGTCTGCTTCATACATCGTCCGGAGTACTATACCCGAAGCGGCGAGGACGCGCAGGGCAACGATATACGCGGACTTGCCGAGCTAATAGTGGCAAAGCACCGAAGCGGTGCCGTAGGCGACGTAAAGCTGCGTTTTATATCGAAATATGCTAAATTCGAGAACTGGCAGGAAGGTTACAATGCTGTGCAGAGCGCTATTGGCGAAAGAGGAGGCACAAAGATGGAATTTCAGTCGAAGATGAACTCCGGATCTGACAGCAACGACTCGCTTGCCTCTAAATTTTCGCAGGGTGGAACCAATTTTAATTTCGCCTCTGATCCTATGGGCGGCGCTCCTCTTGACATCATGCCGGATGGGGCCGGAGATACAGTGCCTTTTTAATAATTTAGAATTAATAATTAGAATTTGTAGTATTGTGCGATCGGGAATTAGAAAGGTAACATTTTTAGAAATTATCTGAACCCTTTGGTGTTCTCGCGCGTTTTACTTACAAAGATACGTAAAAACGTGATAGAACTATAAACTAAACAGAAACTAAAACAATTAAAACACTTGATACTATGGACAACAAGGATCGCCAGGAAATGGAAAACAAGGCATTTGAAGAAATGCGTCGCGCAGGCAAGAACATACAGGAAAGCCGTCAGGATAAAGAAGCAGGCACACAGCGCACCAACCGTCTATGGGTATGGCTTGGAGTTCTCGTGCTTATATTCATCCTTCTCTACTGGCTTTTTGCCATCGGAACATTCGGTGACCTCGCCAATTGGTTCAACGGTTGATTATAACCGCCAGAACACTGAATAAGAAAAATTTATTGAAAAATATATCAACGATTATCCTCGTCATACGGACGAGGATTTTTTGTCGCTGTCACGGACGATGTGAAGGTGAAGGCAAGCTACATACGTCTTTAATGCAGTCGTCCTTCGTCGGAGTATGAATAATAGCCGTTGACGGTGATTATGACATGGTCAAGCATGCGCAGGTCCATTGCCGTGCATGCTCCGAAAAGCTTATGCGTAATGTTATCGTCCTGGGGTGATGGTCGAAGACTGCCTGATGGATGGTTGTGGCACATCACCAATCCTTCTGCATTTTCAAGAAGCGCTCGCTTGAGAATCATCTTCGTATCGTAAACCGATGCTCCGGAACCACCTGATGTGAGCCGAAATTCCTTTATCACCTGATTACGCCGGTTGAGCAGCAGGATCCAGACTTCCTCATGATCAAGATTAGCGATTCGGTAGCGCATACGCTGGAATACGGAGTCTGCTGTCTTTATAGGGTCGAGGGTACGTGTGACGCTGTCGATCATTTCAAGATGATACCTACGGGTGATCTCCATCATTGCCTCCACCTGCAGGGCCTTTGCTTCACCGATTCCTTTTGTCAGTGTCAGCTCCTGTCGAGTCCGTCGTGCAAGCCTCAAAAGTGAATTGTCATTATCGCTCATAAGCTGGCGGCAAAGATCAGTAACCGGAAATCCCTGTTGTCCTGTACGTAATATTACAGCAAGTAGTTCGGCAGTGGTAAGAGATCCTATCCCATGATTAATGGCTCGCTCCCTCGGGCGCTCCTCCTTGCTCATCTCCTTCACGGTGAGCACGGGGATAGCAGACGCTATTTCCGGTTCGCGGGCCTCAAGTCCGAAATCCTCGCGTGTCATTTTCCCCTCCTCATCTTTATCTCCTGCTCTTCATCGCGTCCGTGGCGAAGGAGTATTTTCCATACGTAGGCACGTATGAATCCTGTACCATAACCCCAAAGCTGAACCATTGATGCCCCTACCGCCATGGTCCCAACTTTCAGACTGCGTGTCGAAACGCATGCAGAGATCCATAAGGCGAGTATATAGACAGCAAGAGGTATAAGCCACAACGGATTGAAGAAAGCCCCAATAATCATGGCTACCGCTCCAATCACGAACACGGCGGGGGCCCAATGGACTGCCTTCATACTGCCTGGATAGAGGAGCTGAAGCGTGATGCGCGACATACCGAACACGTGGACCTGACGCCAGAATTTAGCCAGACTTCCACGTCTTTTATGATATACTTTTACATCACGTATGAGTTCGGGGGAGAACCCGGCAAGACGAATACGCGTAGACATATCTATGTCTTCGCTGAACATCTCACGAAATCCGCCGACCTTATCGTAAACATCGCGGGAGAATCCCATATTGAAAGTACGTGGCACAAACTTCTCCATCTGTACTTTTCCCCCACGTATGCCTCCTGTGGTCAGGAACGACGTCATGGCGAAATTAATCGCCTTCTGGGTGTCGGTGAATGATTCGTGTGCGTCATCGGGACCTCCGAAACAGTCTCTCCATCTTTCAGAAAGGGCCTTACGAAGCTTTTCAATATAGTCGGACGGAAGGATGCAGTCAGAGTCGACAAATATGAAATAGTCGCCTCTTGCATGGTCCATTCCGAAGTTGCGGGCCGGAGAACGCCCTTCATTATCCTTAAAAAAATACTGCAAGGCGACCGCCGAAGAATATTCCTCGGCTTCCGCCTTGCAGGGTATCGTGCTGCCGTCTTCCACTATCACGACCTCGAAACCGCGGTCGGTCTGGCAAGCAAGGCTCGCCATAAGTTCCCTTACTTCATCCGGACGGTTGAAAACAGGGACTATGATGGAAAACAGCGTCGGCATTGCATTGTGCGTTTTACGTTGCTTAGGCCTTTACGCGTCCTACGTAAGAGCCGTCGCGAGTGTCGATCTCAATGATCTCGCCAGTATTGATAAACAGGGGCACACGTACTTCAGCTCCGGTCTCGACCGTAGCCGGCTTAAGGGTGTTGGTGGCGGTGTCTCCTTTGAGTCCCGGTTCGGTATAAGTGATCTCGAGCTTGGTCTTGATCGGCATCTCTGCGAAAAGCACAGTATCTGTCGAGGCATCGCGAACCACTTCCACAATGTCGCCTTCCTTCATGAAGGGAGCACCTGTCACGAGGTCGCGCTTGATAGGAATCTGGTCGTATGTCTCCTGATCCATGAAGATATCGTCGTCACCGTCCTGATAAAGATATGCATAGGGACGACGCTCCACGCGCACGTCTTCGAGCTTTTCGCCGATGTTGAAGCGGCGTTCGAGCACACGGCCGTCAACGACGTTCTTGAGTTTAGTACGCATGAACGTGTTGCCCTTGCCGGGTTTCACGTGAAGGAATTCGATCACGAAGTAGAGCTGGCCGTCCATGCGGATGCATGTGCCGTTCTTGATGTCTTGAGCGTTCATCATATCGGTTGAAGAATTTATATATTTTCGAATTATAGTGCAAAATTACAAAAAAAAACGTAAATGCAAGGTATGTCAAGGGGTAAAAGATATGAATTTAGGGATTAAAATGCGAAAAAAGCGCGTTTTTTTTGGCTAATTCAAATAGATTCACTAATTTTGCAGTCCGAAAGGAATTGTGTAGACAATTGAAATAATAAAAACCATATAAGAAAATGAAAAGAACATTCCAGCCTTCCAACCGCAGAAGAATCAACAAGCACGGCTTCCGTGAAAGAATGGCTACCGCCGACGGCCGTAAGGTACTTGCCCGTCGCCGTGCCAAGGGTCGCTACTCACTGACTGTATCCGACCATATCGCAAGCAAGTGATCTTATCTCCTCTAATTAGGAGCAGTGATCAAAAAGGAATAAAGGGATAATGCCTTAAGGCGTTATCCCTTATTCGTTTGCGAGTAGTATTGCCAAGTGCGGTGCGATGCTATCTGTCAGTTTTTTCTATTTCAATATCGGAAGAACGGATGTCAGGAAACGTGGGCGAGTACTGAATAGAGGGAATCCTGATTCATCAGAATGTCGATTATGGTCCATATAATGGCAGCGAGCATCAGGAATGCCGTAAAGCGGAGCACCTTGTTCAGACGGAAGTCATTGAACTTGAAAAGGGCGATTATGACGGGGACCATCCATATTCCGATTGCCACATATCCGGCCCATCCCCAGGTGTTAAGAGCGTCACGCATGCCAAACCAGATCAGTCCCAATCCGAGATAAGCGCAAATAATGTAAGTCACTTTCATGGCCTTCGATCCGAAAATTACCGCTTTGGTTCGCTTGCCTACACGCGCGTCGTCGCGACAGTCGCGGACATTATTGACCGTAAGAACATTTACTCCAAGTAATCCTACTCCCAAAGAAACAATCAGCGACATAATCCACATCTCGCCGAGAACCTGCGCCATAGATCCTCCTGTCCAGTCTCCACACTGCAGATATGCGGTCAGCATTACAGGTACTATACCGTAGAATACCAGCACCGCCTCATCGCCAAGACCATGATGGGAAAGCGGCCATGGCCCCGCACTGTAGGCAAAGGCGGCGATCGCGATAAATAGCCCTACAGCTATGATCCAAAGGCCACCCCAATGCAGCAGGGTCAGGCCAAGGAGACAGTCGGCAGCCATCAGTGCGATCATAACCTTTTTCATGGTTCCCGGCTTAATGTCGCCTTCCGTCACACCACGACGGAACCCCTGACGTCCCTTGCGGTCAATACCGTTCTTATAATCGAAATATTCATTTGCGAAATTGCTCACGATCTGGGCGGTCAATGCAAAAACAAGGCATATAAGGGCAGGAAGCCATTGAAAATTGTTGTATGAAAGTGCCACGGCACACCCGGCAAGCACGCCTGCGACGCTCACGGGCAACGTTCGGAGGCGCATGGCCTCTATCCATGGTTTTGCGTTCATAGTTCTGTAACAATAGAGAGATTTATAAGTAAGGTAGTCGGAACGCCAATCGAATGATTGAATTTCCCCAATGCAAAGTTAACAAAAAAAAATCATTTTAAGAAATTTTTTTGTAAGGATTATGAAATATTTTTGAAACAGGCTTAATTTTTTTGTAACAAAGGCTGACGGATTCGTTAATGGCCCATCATTAAACAAAAAAGAGAAGCATGGGCTTCTCTCTTAAAAATTTCAGATATGCTTTATGGGATGGAAAACCGTCTGTCAATTAATTACCGTTTCTTCTGAAAGAATGATTTCATCAGTTCGCCGCATTCTTCGGAAAGGATTCCGGTATCGACACGGGTCTTAGGATGTAGCGGGGACTTCCCGCCATAAAAAGATCGGAATCCACGCTTTGTATCATCGGCTCCCCATACGATACGGCCTAACCTGGCCCATCCGATGGCCCCGGCACACATATAGCAAGGCTCTACAGTCACGTAAAGTGTACATTCAGGCAGAACACGCCCTCCAAGATTCTGCTGGGCAGCCGTAATCGCTATCATCTCAGCATGAGCTGTCACATCGGTGAGCCGTTCCGTCTGGTTGTAGCCGCGCCCTATGACCGCATCGTTGCATACGACCACCGCACCGACCGGCACCTCGTCCTCATTAAAAGCCTGTTCAGCCTCGCGGAGGGCCAGTCTCATCCAATATTCATCACTTTTTGTCGTCATATTTCTGGTTTTCCGCACAGGCCTCGGCTACTTTCTGCATCAGCCAGCGGGGAGTGGATGTGGCGCCGCAGATACCGATACTTGCAGCTCCCTCGATCCAGGCAGGATCAAGTTCGGTCTCATCAGTGATCAGATATGTCTTCGGGTTAACTTCCTTACATTGGGCATAAAGTACCCTGCCGTTGCTACTTTTAGCCCCGGATACGAAGAGGATAACATCGTGTCCGGAGGCGAAATCCCGCATACGTGGCATACGGTTGGCTACTTGACGGCAGATGGTGTCGAACCACCGGAACGATCCCTTGCTTTTCCTTGATTCGATCTCGGCTACTATCTCCTGAAAACCCTCAATTGACTTGGTAGTCTGTGAATAAAGCCATATGTCGCGGTCGAGATCAAGGTTATCAAGGTCAGCCTTGTCCTGAATCACTACAGCGGAGCCTTTGGTCTGGCCGACGAGTCCGTTCACTTCCGCGTGTCCCGGTTTTCCGTAGATTATTATGAGAGGTTTCTCACAGTGATCGCATTCCTTGACAGTGGAGTTGGAATATGCGTCCTTTATCCTTTTCTGGAGCTGGAGCACGACAGGGCATGTGGCGTCGATGATCTCGATTCCGTTACGTCTGGCTGTCTCATAAGTAGATGGGGGTTCGCCATGAGCTCTTAGAAGCACTTTAACGTCGTGCAGTTTGGCAAATTCATCATGGTCTACCGTAATGAGTCCTTTCTTGCGAAGACGTTCCACTTCCCCGGCATTATGCACGATATCGCCGAGACAGTAGAGTACTCCTGTTCGTTCAAGTTCCTCCTCCGCTTTGGAAATCGCGGTAGTCACACCGAAGCAGAATCCGCTTCCGTTGTCAATCTCGATTTTAGCCACGTGTCTTTTCATCGAAAAGTTTTACCAGCACTTCCATCTGCTCCTCACGCGACAGATTGTCGTTGTCGAGGACGAAGGCATCCTCGGCTTTTCTAAGAGGTGACTCCTTGCGTGTTGTGTCGATATGATCGCGCTCCTTAATGTTGGCGAGCACGGCATCGTAGTCTGAAGGGGTCCCTTTCTCGATAAGCTCCTCATAGCGTCGTCTGGCTCTCACCTCGGGGCTTGCCTGAACGAATACCTTCATCTCGGCATCAGGGAAGACGGTAGTCCCGATGTCGCGTCCGTCCATTACGATTCCCTTGTCATTGCCGTAGCTTTGCTGGAGCTTGACAAGATAGTGTCTGACTTCCGGGATGACAGCTACAGGACTTACCCATCCGCTGACTTCCATACCGCGGATCTCCTTTTCCACGTCCTCGCCGTTGAGAAGCGTATGTTGTGTCTCATCGGGGGCCAGTGTGAATGAGATATGAATGTCGGGAAGTGCCGCCACGAGAGCAGCCGTATCCACTCCGGTTTCCCTGGAAGTCATCCCGTGCCGCAGTGCATAGAGTGTAGTGGCGCGATACATCGCGCCACTGTCTACATATACATATCCGATTTTCTTTGCGAGCTGCTTCGCCATGGTGCTTTTGCCACTCGAACTGTATCCGTCGATTGCTATGGTAATTTTTTTCATTTCTTCTTTTCTGTATCTTTCTTTAGCGCAGTCTTCCTTTCAGCTACTTTTCCGGCCGTAGCCTTTCCTGCCGCTGACTTCTTTTCATTGGCCTTTTTCGCAGTAGCCTTCTTCTCTGTGGTTTTCTTAGAGTCGGTAGGTGTTGCCTCTTTCCTGACGGTGTCCGCTTTCACTGCGGCGGGGCGTCGTCCAGGCTTTGGCTTCACCATCCGAAGCACCTGTGCGGTACGGGCCGGGATATACATCTTCAGCCATCCTTTTCCTGCGGGTGTGTATAGTGGATCCGGAGATGTGAAATGGTGGACGCTGTCGTCGATCAGTCCATTGCCTCCGAATTCCTTTGAGTCTGAATCAAGAACGACCTCATATTCTCCGGCAGGTGCGAGGAATCCATATCCAGGGAATGACTGGTTGGGACTCCAGTTGAATACGAAAATAAGGTCACCACGCTTGAAAGCAAGCACCTGGTCGTCGTCTTTCTCCCAGAGTTTCTCCACCGGTTTAGCCTGGAAATTATACTGCTTCTCGACCAATCCTACCATTGCATTGTCGAAACGGTTGAGGTATTTGTATTTAAGATCTTCTCGGTCTACAAGATCCCACTGGCGACGCGCGTACTTGTAGCTCCATCCGTTGCCCTCGCGGGGGAAGTCAATCCATTCGGGATGTCCGAATTCATTGCCCATGAAGTTTAGGTAGCCGCCGTTTATGCTGGCGAGTGTCACCAGACGTATCATCTTATGTAGTGCCGTGCCACGCTCAACGGTGAAGTCATTGTCCCCGTCCATCATATGCCAGTACATCTCTTTGTCTATAAGGCGGAAGATGATAGTCTTGTCTCCTACAAGGGCCTGATCGTGGCTCTCGCAGTATGATATGGTCTTTTCGTCGGCACGGCGGTTGGTGAGTTCCCAGAATATTGAAGTCGGATGCCAGTCCTCATCTTTCTTCTCCTTGATCATCTTGATCCAGTAGTCGGGAATACCCATGGCCATACGATAGTCGAAACCGATGCCGCCATCCTTGAATTTCACCGCAAGCCCGGGCATACCGCTCATCTCCTCTGCAATGGTAATGGCATTAGGATTCACTTCATGTATAAGGAGATTTGCCAGGGTAAGGTATACGATTGCGTTGGTATCCTGATTTCCGTCATAATAGTCCGGATATCCACCGAAGGCCTTCCCGAGACCATGGTCGTAATAGAGCATGGATGTCACTCCATCGAAGCGGAAACCGTCAAATTTATATTTCTCCTGCCAGAACTTGCAGTTGCTCAGGAGGAAGTATAGAACGGAATTCTTACCGTAGTCGAAGAGCAGGGAGTCCCATGCCGGGTGTTCCCTGCGGTCGCCCTGATTGAAATAGAGGTCATAGCTACCGTCAAGTCGGCCGAGACCCTCCACTTCGTTTTTCACGGCGTGGCTGTGCACTATGTCCATGATAACTGCAATTCCGAGCTCATGTGCGTCATCAATAAGCCTTTTAAGGTCATCGGGGGTTCCAAAGCGGCTCGACGCCGCGTAGAAACTGCTCACGTGGTATCCGAAAGATCCGTAATACGGATGCTCCTGGATGGCCATGATCTGGATAGCGTTGTATCCGTCGGCCGCAATACGTGGCAGTATCTTAGTGCGGAATTCCTCATAGGTCCCTACTTTTTCCTCCTGCTGTGCCATTCCAATATGGCACTCGTAGATAAGAAGAGGTTTTGTGTCAGGAACGAAGTCGTTAATCTTGAATTCGTATGGATGCTCAGGAGCATAAACCTGTGCGCTGAAGATCTTCGTCTCCTCGTCCTGCACAACGCGGGTGGCATATGCAGGTATTCGCTCACCCTGTCCACCTTCCCATGTGACGAACATCTTGTAGAGATCCCCGTCATGGAGCTTATCTGCCTGGAGCCTGATTTCCCAGGATCCGCTGTCTCCTACACGTGAAAGCTTATAATCATCATTGAGTTTCCAGTCGTCGAATGTGCCGATAAGATGTATGGATGTGGCGTTTGGCGCGAATTCACGGAAGATCCAGCTTCCGTCTTTCTGTCTGTGCAGACCGAAATATTCGTAAGCGTCGGCGAATTTCGAAAGCGAGCCACCTGAGGCGGCGGTTATTTCCTTAAACTTTCTTATCACGTCTTCGTGTCGTCCTGTGATGGCTTCCTCAAACGGTTCGAGCCATGGGTCATTACGAAGGATCTCAAGTTGTTTTTTTTTGCGGGCCATATATGTGGAATTTAGTTATCTAAAGATAAAACGTCATGATGCGTGGTATTGTTGCAGATTCAGGAGAATAGCCTTCGGATTTCAGACCGAAGCCGCTCTGCCGGTTCATCGCCATGTTTCATAGCTGAAATTACACCGGATATGTAATCGTCGATATTAGAATATCCGAGAACCTTAGCCACACAGCTGCCTGTAAACATCGGTTTGTGGTTGAAGACACGTAGTATCCCTTCATAGTCGCCTGCACGAGCCATACGGCGGAATTCAGCGACGAGCTGGTCGTAGGTCTCACGCGGCTTGAGTTTCTTTATAAGGCTTTTGATATGCAGCTCCAGAGCGGTGATACATGTGAATCGGGCATCTATCTTACGCTCCACGTCGCGTTTCATTCTGTGGCGTGTATGCTGGAGAGCCTGATTCTCAAGCATCTGCTCGAATTTATGGATCACTTCCTGACGCACTGCCTTCAGTACTTTCTTAGGGTTTCTGTTTCTGATCCCTGCCATTGTCTCCACCACACCGGGGGAGAGAAATATGTTTTCTATCTCCGCCACTTCTGGGACGAGGATATGTTTCGCACGCAGATACTCCACCTCCTGATCGCTCCGTCGATCTCTGTCTACGAGTCCGTAGCTCTCAATACGGTGCATCGAGCGCAGCGACTGCATGGTGCGTGTTGATTCGATGACCTTGTCACAGCTTCCGAGGGGCTTTACCGTAAATTCAGGAAACACTACACTATAGAGCCGTATGTCTATGCTGTGTGATGTATCCCCCTCGGTAAACAGTATTGGTCGGCGGCTTCCCATCATCTGGAGGAAGAC
This sequence comes from Muribaculaceae bacterium, assembly GCA_029070945.1. GTDB lineage: Bacteria > Bacteroidota > Bacteroidia > Bacteroidales > Muribaculaceae > Lepagella. Next base: position 5,161 of record JAIEBK010000051.1, on the reverse strand, counting down.
CTCGTCGGGAAGTTCTCCGTCGGCTATTATCTGGTAACTCCAGGTGTGTTCGGCTGCGTTATAATCTTTTATCCAGATAGCCGTACGTCGTGTCTGGCCGGAAGCGAAGTTGGCGTCGTATGTATCGTAGACGAATCTGCAGTCGGAACGCATACGTTCGATACGGTCCCATAGAATACCGACGGCCGTGGGATGGAGAAAGAGGGTAGGGGAGTCCACAAGGATCAATGCCTGGGAGGGAGCGAGCAGAACGGCAGCGATATAATATAACGCCGCCTTCTCTCCCCGGCTGAGCGAGCGTATGCCTATCGAATCCTTACCGGACCGGTTTCTTATTCTTGCTTTCCCTTTTTCTATGTCGATACGGTTGCCGGGAAATGTCTCTTCCCAGATTTGCTTAAGAATACGAAACCGCGCTTTCTCCTCATCAAGGGAAAGCACGGTGATAAGTTGCGACAGGGAACCTGTGACTTTGCCTGGCATGCCGCCGGTAACCGCCGACACAGCATATGCATCGTCGGCGTTGAGACGGGCTATCTCATTCATGAAAAGAGACTTTCCGCTACCGTTACCTCCGAGCAGCGTAAAGAGTCGTGCCGGGCGACGCGGACGAGTTGTGCCGGAGCTTCCCGAAGAGTCGGAAGGTAGGATAGTCGTTTTCATGGTTTTATGTCTTCAGTGTTTACTGTTCAGTCTTTAGTCCGGAAAGTGTGGAAATACGGGCTATGTATTTACCGATGATATCAAATTCAAGATTCACTTTCGTTCCGGCCTCTATGCATTTGAAATTGGTATGGTCATGCGTATAAGGGATGATGGCCACACGGAAACTGTCTGCCTCCGGATCGCAGACAGTCAGGGAAACTCCATTGACGGTTATTGATCCTTTTTCTACAGTGACATATCCTTTAGCAGCGAGTTCGGGACTGAAGTCGTAACGGAAGGTATAGTACCAGCTTCCGTCAAGTGGCTCTACGTCGGTGCATGTAGCGGTAGTGTCGACGTGTCCCTGCACGATGTGTCCGTCAAGACGACCGTTCATCTTCATTGATCTCTCAAGATTAACGAGTGATCCGGGTCTGAGGGAGCCCAGGTTCGATCTGTCAAGAGTTTCCTGGACTGCGGTTACCGTATATGTGTCGTCGGCATTGAGGCTCACGACAGTGAGACATACCCCGTTGTGTGCCACCGACTGGTCGATCTTTAGTTCGTCTGTGAATGAACACCTCATCGTGATGTTGACATTGGTGCCTTCTTTTTCAATGCGGACGACTTCGCCCGCTTCTTCAACAATACCTGAGAACATTATCTGATTGAGAATTTAGAATTGAGAATGCATTTCCGCTTTTACGGTTTATCTGCCGAACAGGCCTTTGAGGGCGTCGACCGCGGCGTCAGCGGCAGGATTTCCTGTCGCAGATCCTTCTGCAGCGGCAGACTGTCCTTTCATCTTGAAGCCGATGCATATTCCATCATATTCTTTCAGAAGTTTATCTGCAGTGGAAACCATCTTGCTTCCGCTGATTGAAGCCGCGAGGGTCATGATTTTCTTAATCTTATCGGCGTCAAACATTACATTGATTCCCGCAGGAGTCTTTTCCACATAAGCCGACATGCTGCCGAGCTTCATTATGCCGCCTGCTGAAAAATTGAAGGTAAACACACCTTTGCTTTTCACCGATAATGTCCCCTTGATGGGAATACGCCTTATGGTGAGGGTAAACGTACTGTCCTGTTCTATCGTCAGCACCGCCCCTGTCAACCCGAATTTCTTATAATATTCGTCAAGTTTATTCTCTACGGCTCCTGCAGCGGCCGACCCTCCGGCTTTCTTCAGGAAATTATCGCTCTGAAATGAGACGGCTGACCCTGTTGAGGTCCATTCGCCTGCGATATCCTGAACGGTGAGGTCGGTCTTGGTAAAGACTCCTTCCACGATGTTGCCTAAAGCACCACCGGCACTACCGAGGATATCCTTAAGGTCTGGTGACGGAGTGGGTTCCGCGAAAGACGCGGATGAACAAAGGAGTGCCATGGCAGCGAAGGCCATCTTGAGAACGTTTGTCTTTTTCATAAATTTTCGTGTTTGAAGGAGTTTAACTTTTACTTAGACGCTCAGATGGTTTAAAAAGTTTAAAAGTTCAGGAAGTTTCGTTAAACTGCGGTGTGAGGTATATGCTCTGTACGCCCGGTTTTCCTAATAATCGTAGTCGAGTGACAGCTGGTCGATGAAGAGCACTGAAGAAGTGGATCCGGTGAAATAGTCACCGTATTTCGAGGAAGCACAGGTGATCATTATATACGACGGCATGATGGAAGTGCTTCTGTATTCCAGTTCTATCTCAAACTCCTCGTATGCATCCATGGAGGTGCCTCGCTCGAGCTGGCCGTATCCGATCACGTAGCTTGCGTTCCTGTCGAAGAGCTGACGGTTGTTGGGATTTGTTCGAATCTCATACGGAGCAGTCCAGTCGGTCATGGCAATATATATCGAGCAGGTATCAGGGCGACCCTTAAGATATTCCATTTCCTTATTCGAGTAGTTTATGTCACCGTTGGTATAGTGGTAATATCCTCTGAGTTTAGTAGGTCTCAGGGTCCATGGACGACCGAAATCAAGGATTCCGTTGGTTCCGTCGGTTTTTTTGTAATTACCGGTGAAGATCGATCCTGCAGCGAGTTTTCCGATTCCTGCGATTCCCTTGAATTCAGTGCGGAGTTCGGCCGACTGTCCGGTAAGGCCGACCGGAACGTAGTCAGAGGGCTTGACGTTGCTTTCGCCCAAGGTGGCTGCTCCGGTATTTCCTGTATCCCAGAATCTGCTTCCCTCGGGCCATTGGAGAGCCCCTTCACTCCAGGGACACCATATACGACCGTTTTTCCACCAGTTTTCGAAGTCTGCATCCGGAAGTACCTCGGTCGCCTGAGTAGTTACGTCGATTTCATTGCCCTTGCTGTCGCCGCTGCATGCTCGAACGGTGTAGCGGGTCAGTGGCTTCAGATGCTTTATGCAACAGGAAAAAGCACCATTCTGTGATTTTATGTCATCATCAGGCACTCTTGACCAAATCGATGCTCCATCTTCCTTATATTCGAAATAGTTGGCGGCGTCTGCAGGTCCTGAGCCGTATGCCCAGACCACCATGCTCCACGGATCAACGGCTGTGGTGGATACGATCTGTTTGACTCTCTGAGCGTAAATGGTCCAGTCTTCAGTGCGACCCCATGCTGTGGCATCTATCTTCATCGGAGAGGTAAGGTCGACTATCGATCCTTTCATGATAGCCGGCACGAGCTGTGTGATGTCTTTAGGACCGAGCTTTACGGATGTAACCTCAAGTTTCTTCAAGTCTGCGTTTTCCGGAATGTCAACGATGATACGGTGCCCTACAGCATCTATCACGGTCTCTCCGATCTGACCGGCGACAGTGAAATAGTAATCGATGTTTTGCTCGGCTGAAATCATCCATTGATAGCTTTGATACAGCTTTAGTTCCACCGTCATAGGACTCGAGAGGTCCCATGTGCCTTCAAGTAGGTCTTTGTCGCATACGGCATTCGGTGAATATCGGAATTCCGTGAAACGTACGGCCTGAATGTCGGTTTCCTCATTGAGGAAGATCTTAACCGTAAAATCAGTGGAGTCTATCCGGGCAGGGGCTGACTGTCCTGCTGCGGCGATTGCCAGGATGTTCTGAGGCAGGCGTGGATAAGGTAGGTCATTGTGAATGCAGCTTGCCACAGAGAGAAATGCAGTAAGCAGTATGAGGTTGATGATATGTTTTCTCATGCGTTTTTCAGATTATGATGGCGACACCGAAGTTGATGTTGAAGATATTGAATCGGAAGTTTATGCCACTCGTGAATCGGCTTCCGGATTCCTCTCCGTTTTCCCATTGTTTTTCGTTTTTTAGATGAAAACCGAATATGCCGAAAGATAGGTTGAAGGCTGCGTTCTTCATCATCATAATGCTTATTCCCGGCGAATAGTTGATGTTGAAGCTCTGTGTCTTGGTTCGTGTGTCGCGTAGTTCACCGTCAAATGGCCTGATGAAATGCGAGTTGCCGGTCCCTACTGAAACTTCGGCCTCGTTGAAGACGGCAAACCGACCACGACGTGAAAGTCCGAAGTACTGCTGAAGGAATATGGCTGCGGCATATGAATCGGAAGAGTATCTGATGTCATGCAGGTTGAAACTCATGTCTTCGTCAATATCGACCTTAAAGGAGTTTATTGCCATGTCACCCTTGGTGAATGCGAGGCGCATACCCACGCATAGGTTGTTGCGCAGGAAATAACTTACAGATGGCTTGATGCTATAGATTTTTCCTTTGAGGTCAATGTCGTTGACGATGGTGAGTATCTCCATGTCTTCTGTGTTCAGTTCTCCGTAGTTAGCGGTAAGACCGATGTGCCATAGTCCTTTCGGATATATAAGCCAGTTGTAAAGTTTACGGTCATAGCGGCCCAGACGCTTTGTCGGAAGCGCCATAGGAATGGAATCGCCGCGCCAATATGTCATTTCCGCGATGTTGACGTCACTGTCAGGGGCAGTTGCGGCAGGAGTGTAAACGGGCTTTCCGTTTATTATGGCTTTGACGTCGATTACATTTTCATCGGGAACCCACATATATCTGCCTCCCTGCTGCTTCTCGGCAGGGAGAAACCATACGGAGTCGGTTGATGACTGAATGACATCTACTTCCTCAGATATGAAGATACCGTTTTCTATAGAAGCTGGAATAGATTTGCCCAGAGAGTCTATAGGCTGGATGATTGCAGAGGTAGATTTCTGTGCATCAGTAGTGACGGATGTCTCTTCTTTAGAGCTTAAGACCTTCAGGAGTGCCTCTGAGAGATTGTTTGTGGTCTTGGAAAGCTCGTTAATGGTATTCAGCAACTGGTTTGTCACAGTATCGGCGGGTTCATGGACAGGAGCCGTCGCTTCCGCGGCCGATATGGCCTGTGAAGTGAGCAGAGTCAATGCGGACGCCGTCATTGTCAGTATGGATTTGGCTCGTTTATTCATGCTTATTATAGATAGAATGCCACGCCGAATGTAATGGAGAAGAGGTTTACGCGGAATATGGCTGATTTAGTATTTCTGTTTGCTACGTATATCTGGTCGGTGATGGTCTTGGTATGATTGTAGTCGAATCC
>JAIEBK010000050.1:4354-6941 GCA_029070945.1 Muribaculaceae bacterium | reverse complement strand
ACTTATAAGGATGGTGAGTTCTATACCCGTGGTATCGACCGTAAGACCAAATACACATTCAATGACGCAGCTGCCACACTCGCTCATTTTGTGTTAGAGAATAAGACTGTTGTAGATACATGGTCAGAGCATTTTAAAGAGGCGATCACCATTACAATGACCGATATGGTCTATGATAAGGATGATAAGACCGCTGAAAACGACTGGTTCAAGGTTGTGTATGAAGTCAAGGATGGTCGTATGACCGTAACAGACTTTACACTTTACGACGGAACAGCAGATAGGAATGTTGTAAGTCTCCTGGTCAAGGAGGGTGAGACTGCCAAGGACGTTAAGGATGCCGCTATCGCCAGCATCAACTCTATGGCTACATTTAACGCTTATGTTGGTGGCGTTTCCTACTACGCCGTAAGAATCAAGCATTTCGGCGATGATCTTACTCCTTGGGTTGAACCGAAGAACGCAGACGGAACCCTGATGGATACTCCTACCACAGATGTTTCCTATGGCATCACAACTGATGGCGAATTAAAAGCTAAGAATAACTATCTCGGCCGTTATGGCGTGCTCCGCAACAACTGGTATGAGCTTAACATCAGCAGCATCAATAAGTTTGGCGAGCCGACCATCAAGGATCTTCCTCTTGACGGAACACCTGACGACAAGACAGAACCGGAACAGGCGATCGCATGTAAGATCAACATCCTTTCCTGGGCGAAGAGAAGCCAGAACGTTGAGTTATAATGACTTCGGTCTGAACATACTATTATGACAGAAGGAGAGGGGACTATCCCTTCATGCAGATGTTCCCTCTCCCTCTTTTTTCTAAAAAGCAAACTCCTCTCTGCTCAAACCTCTTTTTAAACCGAATAAAATGAAACGTTCACTTTCAAACATAATTTCCTGCACACTGTTAGGACTGGCTTCGATGGCCGCTGCGTCATGCTCCATGATGCACGAGGATCTCGACGACTGCCCCACGGGTCTCTACGTGCGTTTCATCTACGACTACAATACGCAGCGCGCCGACATGTTTATGGATCACGTCGGACACGTGCAGCTCTACATATTCGACGAGAACGGACGTCTGGCGGCACAGCGAACAGTAAGCAACACCGCTTCCGACTCCCCGCTCCGACGCTACGGCTATACGATGCACTTCACCGAGCAGGAACTCGCTCCGGGCCATAGCTACCGCCTTCAGGCCGTAGCCATGCAGCGCGACTGGGACGAGGCCCTCGCTGCGGAAGGCGCTAAATATCGCCACAGCGCTTCCCCTACCGAACACTCCGAGAGCCTTACAATCTCTCTCGACCATCATAACGAGCAGATCGAAGGAACCGAACAGTTCCAGATCAGCAACATCGCTCCCCTCGACACCCTCTGGCACACGCTGAAGGTGATACCTCATGCCCCGGCCGACGGACTGACGGTCCCGGACATGGACCGTACGTCAAAGCCCTTCTCCATATATCCGCAGGAGGACCAGCTCGTACGCGTGGAGAAAGACCATGCCACCTATGCTACCGTCTCGCTTATACGCGACACAAAGCACCTTACACTGACACTCCATCAGGTAGACACTCCCGAGACAGTTTTCGCGGACGACTACGAGGTCAAGATAATAGACAACAACGCCCATCTCTCGCACGATAACACCGTGCTGACCCACGACTCCGTGCGCTACACTCCCTATGCAAGCTGGACCACACGCAGGCTTGACGACGGACGCGTCGAAATAGAGACCGTCCACAACGGCAACCTCGGTCAGATACGGAATATGCCGACCAGAGACGGAGAGGATGACACTGAGAATGTAGTGGAGAGGATCGGACATTACAACCTGATGTTCAATCGTCTTATCCACAACCGGACTGATAACAAGGATAACGCACGTCTGGAGATCCACAACAGGAAGACAGGCGAGCTCGTAGGACGCTTCAACCTTCCCTATTACCTCGCCTATGGCCGCGGCGCATCCGATTTCCAGAATTTCGGAGATCAGGAATATCTTGACCGGGAATACGACTATCATCTCAATCTGTTTCTCAAAGGCGACAAATGGTATGAGCTGGAGATCGCGGTGCATGTGCTGTCATGGAGCAAACGTATCCAGAACGTGAATCTATAATTCCGAATAAAATCATACAATGAAGATAAATCACTACATATCCGCGCTCCTGGCTGCCATCTGCATGATGATGGCAGGCATGACGTCGTGCTCCGACCATATCGACGGTCCGGGACTTGGCGGGAATGATGGTGATGACGCTACCATGCAGATCAGCATCAATGTCGTGCTCCCGACGATGAACGACACCAGAGCTGTTTATGAGCGTGGTGATAAATACGAGAACACTGTCAATCTCGCAGGTGGGGATTACAGGCTACTGCTGTTCAGAAGCGACACGAGGACGCTTGTATGCAACATTGATCCTGCAAAAGTGAAGTACACGCTTTTCAATACCCAGGATTACAGCATATGCGAGATCACCGCAGACGTTGATAAGGACATAAGATCATACTCCGGCCTGAGCGTGGTTATGCTTGCCAACTGGGGCGATTACCCCGACATGACGGTAGGTGA
>JAIEBK010000050.1:0-4254 GCA_029070945.1 Muribaculaceae bacterium | reverse complement strand
CAGTATAAGCCCGTCAACTACGTCACCCTTCCCGGAGACAGGAACGACAGTGAGCCAAAGAATTACCGGCTCATCAAGCCGGAAGATGAGGAAAGTCCGTTTGTCGTGTATGTGCCGGAATACCGTATTCTCTCCGACTACTCCAGGCCGCAACAGCCCCGGTCTGACAGACCTGTGCTCAATATCAAGTTCAAGGGTGTGGATCAGATCTACCAGCTTGAGTTCAAATACTACAGCGACGAGGTGGCCGCCGAGGATGGCGCCAGGAAGGATGACTATTTCGACATCCGCCGAAACTTCATCTACCACTACAACGTGCGCCTGACGGGCAGCGGCCTGGCCTGGGACGTGGACGTGCTTCCATACACTTCCGTAGAGCTCAAGCCGAACTTCGGACTGCTTCTGGCCAATCTCACACTCAACAAGTACGTTTCAAAGCTGTATACGGATCAGGCAGGGGAAACCCTATCCCAGGACTTGCTCATCGCATACGATGAAAGCAATAAGCAGGTGTCTGCCCGGAAGGTTACATGGAGACTTTCCGAGTCAATCACGAGGCATGTATGCACCGTGACGAAGAATGCTGACGGCACATGTACGGTGAAGCCTATAGCAAAGGCCACCGGACGAGACATAGTAGAGGCTGTCATCATCGATAAGAACGGTTTTGAGGTTATAGCGGAATGCATAATTGAGGTGACTGAAAGGCATCTCGGCCTCGAAAAGACCTTCCTCGGTCTTATTCCGAAGAATATTCTTCCCGCTTACTCTTCTGGCTCCTTCAGGGTCAATATAGTGGCTGAAAGAGATAAATACAGCACCTTGTCATGGAAGCTTGTCGACTCCAATGATCAGCCCCTTTCTCCTGAACTTCAGGACCTCGTGACTGTAACAGCCGAGGGTGACGGAGGTGCGCTCGGCAACGGCGATTGCGTGAGCGAAAAGAACATTATCATACATGTGCAGGCTAATAATCAGGGTAAGCTCGGCGACGTGCATCTCCTGCTCATCTACACCGGCCCCGACCCTAAGGACAGTTCCAAGCGACGTGAATACAGCACATACTGCGACATCTCGGTCAGCAACGTATCGCTGACTGTATATCCCACTGTGCTCAACCTGACGGTCGGACAGCAGTCATCGGTCACAGCCCGTACCGCACCTGTATTCAGCGACTACATTCCCGCCTTGGCTTTCGAGTCAGAAAACACCGACGTAGTAACGGTCGATGACAACGGCCTTGTCACTGCAGTCGGTCAGGGTTCAACCCGCATTAAGGTGACTTCGCCCGATGACCTGCTCAATTGGATCGCTCCCGAATATGTAGAGGTAAATGTCGTGCCCGACGATTTGGTTCTCCTGCGCTCAGATGGTCTGCCGGCCGATTACGTCGAGCTTCTATCCGGAGAGAAACTGACATTGAAAGCGTTCAGCCATGGCGTGGATGTCAGCAAAACGGCGGTATGGGACGTTGTCGATGCGTCATTCCTTACCATTAAAAACGGGGTGATAACTGCAGGAGACAACGCAGGCACATCTACCGTGCGGGCTTCCTATACAGTAAACGGCGTCACATACTCCGAGACCTGCATAGTGGCTGTCGCTACCGAGCGCAAGCTTATCATTGCTGATTGTCCCAAAGGGATTTCGGAGTACGGCTCTGTTCCCATGAAGGCTTACGTGTTCCCCGACTCAACTCCTTACGACCAGCGCGATTACACTGTCACCTGGACGTCGAGCAACGAAAAAATTATTGCATTTGACGATCCGACCGACAAGTCTATTGCAGTGGCTAAGAACTCCGGAACAGCCACTCTTACAGCCTCCACCATGTATAAAGGCCAGGCTCTTACAGCTTCAGTAAAGATAGACGTACTCGGTCATGATGAGGATCTGAAACCTGAATTCCATCTATACATCTACGATGCTAAAGGCAATCGGGTTGCGACGATTACGAGCGAGTATGTATCTTATAGTAACAACACCAATGTCGGTAAGGTCAATAACAGTTCGCTATTTAACACAATTGACATTCCCGAAGGCCAGACATGGACTGCAGAAGTTGACTTTACATATGGACCTAAAGAACCTAATATATCGTGTAAGTGGGAAAAGTATATACGATATAATTTTCATGGAGATCGAATAGAAATTACGCCAAGTGGTAAGAAATGTAAGATCAAAACAAAGACATTGCCTGCCGCTCAGCATCTCACAAACCGCTACAACGAGGTTTATATCAGTTTTGAATATAATGGAGTGAAATATACTCGCGCATTCTGTGTATACACAAAGTACTGATAATCTCAACTCACAAAGAAATTCAACTTAGCATAAACAGACTGTGGAACAATATATAAAGTACATATTCCGTTTGATTCTCCTGGCGGGTTGCTTCCTTGCGATGACCGCCTGTCAGGACGATCCATTTCATGATTTTCAGCCGGATTTTACCGAGGATGGACATGGCCTGATATTTAAGGTGTCGATTCCTCAGCTTTCCGAGGCGAATCTTCAGACACGCGGCACTGCCGGCGATGCCATAAAGGAGATTGGCGACAATATGCATATATACATATATGATGAGAACGGCAATCATGTATTCGACTGCGGTAAGGATGGCTTCATAAACTATAGCATCAGTCAGGACGGTAACCAAGCCTACCCCGGCTTCCCTTACCGTCAGCCTGAAATGAACCGCTATGTCTCTGACGGCAGCTATCCGTCTGAACCCACAGAAGAGGAATACGCTTATTGGGAAAAGTTCAAGACACTGTCGGCAGAGCAGAAAACTCCGTGCGCCACTTTCACTCTCAAGGACTTCAAGCCGGAAAACGGTAAGACATATCAGATATGTGTCACAGCCAACGTCAATGTTCCGGAGTATGCTTATAAGACTCTCTCAGATCTCAAGGATTACTCCGTGACATGGGACAATGACGATATCCGGAAGAACGCCCAGATGTTTGGTATGTTCTCAACCGATGAGATGCAGGTGGAAGGTGCGCCCATTGATTTCCGGAGCGGCGTCACCACTAAGCTGCATGCCTGGCTGGTGCGGTGTGCCTCAAAAGTGACCGTGGCTTTCAATACCACCCAGCTTAACGATAATGTCTGGATCTACCTGCACAATGTGACTATCCATAATGTGCCGAAGAAATGTCACCTCCGCTATGGAAATATACCGGCAGGAGACGAAGATGTGTATGACAGGGGCGAGAGCATCATGTATGCTCCCGCGGGGTCAGCCTATGACAACGCCGCCAATGAATTTGACACATGGCCCGTGCTTGTCAGGGGCACAGGCACATATGGCAGCGATCACTCGGAGACAGCCGAGGCTATGTTCTTCTATGAGAACCTGCAAGGGTCCGGCAAGGACAAGAGTCAGCAGGACAGTGATGACGATAATCTTCAGGACGGTTCTGTTTCGTATCCGGAAAGCGGCACACAAGGCAACTATGGCTGGCGCGACGAGAAACCTTACGGTACATATATCGAGGTTGAGGCTTTCTATCGCTCTGACGTGAGGGGCAATGAGGGAAAGGGTAAGATTATCTACCGGTTCCAGCTCGGCCTCGATGCCTTTAAGGACTATAACGCATTCCGCAACCACCACTACAAGCTGACACTCAACTTCCGTGGTAACGCCAACGACGTGGACTGGCATATAGACTATCAGCCGGAGTCGGAAAACCACATCTATGTGCCGCATCCCTTCTACATCTCCTATCTATATGGGGAGCATGTGGAGATGCCGGTGACAATCGACGGTAAGCTGACCAAAGGCACAAAGGTGATTGCCGAAATAGTAGAGAACAACTGGAAGCCAAACGATGCATCCCCGTCTATCTATTGGAATGGTGAGGTATGGAGCAGTCAGACATTCAAATATGATGGTCCATGGCACGGATTCCTGTCGCTCAGGCCAACCAATAGCCGAGGCAATGATGTCGGCTACGATGACATTCCAAATGCCGAAGCTATAGGACGGCAAAAGACACTTAATGATATTGACGGTTTTACAAGAGCTTATCTTATGTCATATTGGTACGGAGGTCTTGAGAACATGGCCACCGTGCCCGGTGCAAACAAAAGTACCTGCTACACTGCCGAAGAACTCGAGGACAACGAAGGTATGTTCATTCCCCAGCAAGGATATCGGGAATATGACACAGCGATACGTGACGGTGTCACATCCGATAATACACGTGACAATCATGACTCTTATGAGATCATTGAGCAGCAAGTGGG
>JAIEBK010000005.1:17755-21447 GCA_029070945.1 Muribaculaceae bacterium | reverse complement strand
ACTTTCACGATGAAGAATACTTCTGACAAGCCTGTCAGAATCGGCAACGCGATTCCCAGCTGCGAATGCATCCGTGCGTTCTACCCATCGCAGGCGATCGCTCCCGGAGAAGAAGTGAAGGTGATGGTGGCGCTTTCACCCGGGGATGCTTCCGGCAAGACTTTCAGGAGCGTCGAACTTACCGACACGGAGGGGAATACCCTCGGTGCTCTCTCTGCGGAAGCCGATGTTCAGACGCTACCCGCCACCACTCCCCTCGCATACCAATACCCATTCCAGAATCCGGGACTTTCCAACGAAGAGCGGGTGGAAAACCTCATCTCTCTTCTTACTCCGGAAGAGAAGGTTGGCCTGATGATGAATAAGTCCGTATCTGTCGACAGACTCGGTATACCATCATACAACTGGTGGAGCGAGGCATGCCACGGCGTGAGACAAGACGACTACACCGTATTTCCTCAGCCTATCGGCATGGCTGCGGCTTTCAACGAAAAGTTATTTTACGACGTTTTCTCAGCCGTATCGGACGAGGCCCGCGCAAACTGGAACCGTTCAGACCACAATGTCTTCAACGTCCCCATGGGTGTGATCTACTATCCGGGGAATCCCGAGCTGACATTCTGGTGTCCCAACGTCAATATATTCCGCGATCCCCGCTGGGGGCGCGGGCAGGAGACATGCGGTGAAGACCCGTATCTAAACGCAGTGCTCGGAGTGCAGACCGTATTGGGAATGCAGGGCGACGACGACCGCTATTTCAAGACGCATGCCTGCGCGAAACACTACGCCGTACACAGTGGTCCGGAGCCACTGCGCCACACCTACAACGCGTCTGTATCACAGCGTGACTTATGGGAAACTTATCTTCCGGCTTTCAAGGCTCTCGTAAAGAAAGGGAATGTGAGGGAAGTGATGTGCGCCTACAACAGATATGAAGGAGTGCCATGCTGCAGCAGCGACCGTCTGCTCATCGACATATTGCGTCGCAAATGGGGCTACGACGCCATAGTGCTGACCGACTGCGATGCCATAAACAACTACTATACCAAGGGACAGCACGAGACGCATCCGGATCCGCTGAGCGCATCGGTAGATGCGGTACTTAACGGAACCGACCTCGAATGCGGCAAGGTCTTCATGGTGCTCACCGAAGCCCTTGACAAGGGTCTGATCGATGAATCCACGCTTGACGGCCATCTGCGAAAGACACTCAAAGGTCGTTTCGAACTCGGAATGTTCGATCCTGCTGAAATGCTGCCATGGTCCGGTCTCGGGCCGGAGGTGATCAGCAGCGAGGAATTCGACGAACTCGCGACTCAAGCCGCCCGGGAGTCAATGGTGATGTTGAAAAACAATGGCGTGCTGCCTCTGGCAAAAAGCGTAAGGAACATAGCGGTAGTCGGTCCGAATGCAGACGATACAGAACTGCTCAACGGTAACTACGGTGGCAAACCGACGGCTTCACACACACATTCCCTGCTCGAAGGGATCCGCAAGGCGTTGCCGGAGACCAACATACTATATAGAAAGGCATGTGAACTTGATGACGAATATGCCACGATTCCGCATCTCGGAGACTTTAATGACGGCAAGGGAGTCAAGGTAGAGTTCTTCAACAATAACACACTGAGCGGAGACCCCGACAGGACAGACTATTACAACGATATAAACTTCAGCACATTCGGAGCATGGGGGTTTGCGGAAGGCATCAGTAAAGACACGCTCTCAGTCCGCATCTCGGGCGTGATAAAGCCTGATTTCACAGGCGACATGAAGTATACGCTTTCCACTGACAACGGCTACACGCTCAAAGTCAACGGAGAGATAGTGGAAGAAGCTGCCACGGGCGGTCGTCGCGGAGGATTCGGATTCAACCGTAAGCCGGAATACAAGTCTTTCCCTGTCAAGGCCGGGGAAGAATATGACGTAGTGATAGAATACAGGCACGGCAACGGCAATTTCGCCCTGCTCAGAGGTGACATCTGCGAAAGGAAGCCGATTGATTTCAGTGATCTCAAGGCAGAGATGAAAGATATGGACGCAATAATCGTAATAGGTGGTATCTCCGCCCGCATGGAAGGAGAAGGAGGCGACAAGGCCGACATAGAACTGCCGAAGATCCAGCAGAAACTTATAAAGGCGATGCGTGACACAGGAAGACCGGTAGTGTTCGTCAACTGTTCAGGTTCGGCAATTGCTTTCGGAAGCGTAGAAGACAGCTATGATGCACTCATACAGGCCTGGTATCCCGGGCAAGGCGGGTCAAAGGCACTTGCAGAGGTTATTTTCGGAGACTACAATCCCGGAGGGAAACTTCCGGTGACATTCTACCGCAGCAACGATGACCTTCCCGACTTCCTTGACTATAATATGGACAACCGTACATACCGGTATTTTCGGGGTGAACCAATGTATGCATTCGGTGAAGGACTCTCCTATTCCACCTTCTCGGTCGGAGAGGGCAAGCTTTCCAGGAAAGCCATGAAGAGCGACGGCAGCGTCAGGATAACGGTACCCGTCACCAACACCGGTGATCGTGAAGGAAGCGAGACTGTCCAGGTCTATGTAAAGGCTCTCGCCTATCCCGAGGCTCCGATCAAATCGCTCAGAGGATTCAGGAAACTTAATCTGAAACCCGGAGAGACCGTAACGGCTGAGATCATACTCGACGGAGAGGCGTTCGAATATTATGACCCCTCAGTCGACGAACTTGCCACACGTCCGGGAAGATACGAGATACTTTACGGCACATCTTCACGCGACAGTGATCTTAAGAGCCTTAGGTTTGAGGTGAAATAATCAGGGAAAAATATCATAAAAGACATGGAAATAAGGAAAGCCGAAGAAAAAGACATACGGGAAATAATGAGACTGCTCGTGCAGGTCAACGATATTCATGCGGAAGGGAGACCGGATATATTCATCAAGGGGCTGACCAAGTATGACGATGAAGGACTGAGACGCATCATCAGCAACCCACTTACACCTGTATTCGTAGCTATGGAGGATAATGGAGTGATGGCAGGATACTGCTTCTGCATAGCAGAGGATCACTCAGGATATGTCAATCTCAGGCCGATCAAGACATTATATATAGACGACCTTTGTGTCGACCAGGAAACACGTGGCAAACATGTAGGACAACGAATTTTTAAATTCGTGATGGACTTTGCAAAGAAAAACGGATTCTACAACCTGACACTCAACGTGTGGAGCTGCAATCCGGGAGCCAAGGCCTTTTACGAAGCCATGGGTATGAAGGAAATGAAAACAGTGATGGAGAAAACCCTTGAGTAAGCTTGCGAGACAGAAATAAATTACGTAAGAATTATAGATATGGGAAAAGAAAAGCTATGGGGATATATTGACGAAGGCGGAGAAATGGTCATTGAGCCGAAATTTCACGATGCATGGAATTTTCATGAAGGACTTGCGGTAGTAAGGGTGGATTGGGCCCGAGGCTTCATCGATCCGGAAGGAAAGTATGTGATTGAGCCGAAGTATCAGTATGCAGGTCCTTTCCGCGACGGGAAAGCCAAGGTGATGCTTGACGATATATGGGAATACATTAACCACGAAGGGAAAAAGGTGGGAGACGCGGAGCCCGAGAAAATGGCAGACGACACTGTAGCTTATATCGAACCGACACCGACCGCTAAAGGGAAGAAATTCGGATATGCTGACAAGGACGG
>JAIEBK010000005.1:0-17655 GCA_029070945.1 Muribaculaceae bacterium | reverse complement strand
GCAGACGACACTGTAGCTTATATCGAACCGACACCGACCGCTAAAGGGAAGAAATTCGGATATGCTGACAAGGACGGCAAATTCGTGATAAAGCCGCATTACATACAGGCCAAACCTTTCAGCGACGGAAGGGCTGCAGTGCTGGTGGAAGTTAACGATTAACGATTAAGGATTAACGATTAACGATTAAGGATTAACGATTAAGGATTAACGATCAATGATCAATGATTAAGGATTAATGATCAACGATGAACGATCTATGTGGAGATCTAATATACAGAAAGGCGTGGATATACCTCCACGCCTTTCTATATATTATCGCGTTGTTTATTGGGGTTATTTCTTGAGAATCTTACTTACAGAGCCGTCGAGGTTGCGGACGATGTTGAGACCTTTCTGCACAGAACTCAGCCTACGTCCGTCGATGGAGTAGATGGCTTCAGATGATACTGCAGAAGATGGAATTTCGTTAACTGCGCCTTCTTCTCCCACGTTGATGACATAGGTGAGGTAGATGGCCGGAGTCTCCTCATCGTAATAATTTTCAGCATAGAATGAGTAGCCGAGGATCTTGCTTCCGTCTGCTGAAATAGACGTAGGGACACTCATTCCGAGATTGTCAGACTCGCCAAGAAGCTCATAATATTCCGGGAACGCATCGACAAACAATTCAGCCTGAGTCTCACCAGCCTTCATAATGAAGCTTCCGGTAGAACCGAAATAGGGCATTCCGACGCATCCTATGAATGTGCCGTTGTCGCTGATTGAGATCGGGTAGAGACCCGATTCGGAGAAATCTATTTCCTGCACTTCCGAATACACTTTAACATCTCTCGTTATCGTATCATAGACCACAGACACCAGACGCTCCTCCATATTTTCATTGTAAATCATGCCAAGCATGCAAATGTATCTGCCATTGTTGCTCATATTCATATATTGGGCAGACAATCCGTAGAGAATCTTATTGCTGGCAGCCTGATCTTCATCAGGCATCATGAGGATATCAGATACGAAGAAGTCATATTCATATTCTCCGGCATCATTCATACGCCAGATTATCGGAATAAAGAAGCTTCCGAGGAAACCCAAAATCACCTTTCCGTCTCCGCTGATAAACTTCGCAGAGGAAATTCCTCCTATCCTCTTTGCAAGCCCGTGCAACTCCTCCTCCGGAGGAATGGGAAGCAGATTATACTTCTTATCTCTGTCAAAATAAACAGCAACGGTTCCTCCTACGGCCGGGTCTGTCACAGAACCGACGATAATGCTGCCGTCGTTTGTCAGATCTTCATAGATGACGCTTGAATATCCGTCGGGAATCTCATTTACCAACAACTCGCCGTTATCGAATAAATATGTATACTCCAAACCGACTGCGACACCATTGTTGTCTACATGTCGCAGTTCACCACCTTCTTCGTCATCAAAAGCCATCCACTGGATACGATCGGTAGAGAGATCTGCTGTGAAAATTCCCGCGCCCATTAAAATCGATCCGCATACATATTTACCATCGGCAGACAGACCAAGTCCCTGAAACTGAGGTTCTTCTATGGTTGGGAATTCTCCAGTCGTGGAGAGTATCTTCAGTTCTTCAGCCTGAACTGAAGCGAAGAGAGAGGCACATAAACTTAAAATTAAAGTTTTCTTCATAACGTTTATAGTTCGTATTATAAAATGCACTGTAAATCCGAATTGATTCTTACCGCTTCAAAATCTTGCTGACAGAGCCGTCGGAGTTGCGGACAATGTTGAGTCCTTTCTGCATGTGAGTCAGAGAGCGACCATCGATGGAAAATACCGCTACAGGCGCAACTGAATTACCTGAGGCAATCTGATCAACTCCCGAGTCATCAACGCTCAACACATAAGTGATGTAATAGGCCGGATCATCGGAGTCTATATCGTAGTCAGCACTATAATATGTATATCCCAAAATATAGTTTCCATCAGCGGATATGCCTGTAGGAAGATTCTGCCCGATCAAATCAGACTCTCCGAGTTGCTCATTGAAGGCAGGGAAAACTTCCACAAACAGCTGCGCCTGCTCATCACCAGCCTTCATAATGAATGCACCTAAATTACCATCAGGAGAGGACGGACTCGCAACCGTACCGATAAACGTACCGTCATCAGCAATAGCACGCGGATAAAGCCCCATATCCATTGCATCAATGGTCTGACTTTCAGAATAAATCTTCAGAGTCTTATCTTCAGTATTGTAGATGACCGGGACAAGGCGAGTATCCGTATTGGTCTCATTTGCAATAAGGCCGACAGTGCCCACGTATTTACCATTATGGCTCATACAAGTAAACATAGCCGTTATACCATACAGCGGCTTTGAATCGTCGTAACGGTCAGCCTCTACGGCCTTAACGAATCGAGCCGGGAAGAAATCCGGAATATATTCACCGGCGTCATTCCTTGTCCATACAATGGGATATGTAAAGCTGCCCATATGCCCCAAAATCACTTTACCATCCGAGCTTACGAATTTCGCGGCCGATGAATTGGAAAATTTATCCTTTAAATCTCCAAGTTCAGCATCCGAGGGATTGGGAAGCGGTGTCCAAGCGCCATCTCCGGCAGAAAAAGCCGCCATCGTATCGAATGACTGAACTGTCAACTCACCGACCATGACAGATCCATCATCAGACAACCCCTCGCCCAACACATATCTATAGCCGTCGGGCACATTCAAAGAAGATATCTCCTCCGTATCGAAGGAGTAGAGCACTCCGTCATCATCGATAAAACCTATGGCTTTGCCAAAGTTATCAACACTTCGGAGCTCGCTGCTGTATTCGCCGTCAAGATTGAATTTCACAGATCCCGTGAAACTGTCAGCAATAAAAATTCCACCTCCCTGCTGGACCGTACCACATATATAATGTCCGTCAGCCGACATGCTGAGGCCCATAAACTGTGGCTCAGTCTGCCCCGGGATTCCGTCTTCACTGCATTTGAATACACGCACGCTGTCGGCCATCAAATGAGCGGCCAGAGCGAGAGCTATAGAGAATGTAAAAAGTTTTTTCATAAAATGGAATAGCTCTAATCATAAATCCGGCGAGAGGGAAGAGCAATTATACCTGACGTCAGATAAATATATCGAAGTTGTTTAAACTTATTTACGAATTCTAAAAAAACAATGAAGAGTTAAACCAAAGATTCTTTTTATTAATCTTCCGCCATCTTTTGGCTCGTCATTTTAGTTTCTTAGGGAAACTCGCCGATTTTCAATTCGGCGTATTTCCCTTCATTCATCAGTCACGATGCCCGCATCGCTCCTTCTTCATGAAGAAAAATCCGCTCGGAAACCTGACGAAATCTTAATAAAAAAATAAGTCTAAACAACTTCAATGCAAAAGTAATAAAAAAATCTGAATCAAACCAAAATTCCGATAAAAAAATATATTTTTAACAAATTTCTTTAATTTTTCTTGCATAATCAAAAGTTTTTGCTTAATTTTGGCACATGTATGGATAAAAGAATCCAAACATACACATTAAATATATAATTACCAATCTACAAAATGAAGAAAACGTTACTAACAGTAGCAGCCATCGCCGCAACGGTCATGACCGGATGGGCAAATGAATACAAGTTTGTATTCGACGGCGACAATGACATGGGTGGGCTTACCCGCCAGACATCGAACAAGCAAGCCGACCTGACCTTCGTCGATTCCTTCACACTATCGGAAGAAGGAATCGAGCTATCGGTAAAGAAGACCTCTGAAAAGGGTCTCGGATTTGCCCTGATCAATGCAGGCGGCACCAATGCCGGACTTTGCGTATATTCCTCGTTTTCAGTAGCGCAAACACCGGAAATCTCGCTTACCGTACCTGGTGGAAAAATCATGTCAGTGAAACTGACCATGTCAGGATCTGCACTTTCCTCACTTGACATCCCATTCAACGGCAAGGGAATAGAGTCTGTCAATGAAAACTCCCTCTTCACGTGGACATGGAGTGACACAGAGGGAACGGAAAATGTCATCTGCACATGGAACAACACCTACTATCAGCGTTATATACACAGTATAGACGTAGTGTATATTCCTGATTTAGGAGGCAAGGAGGCCTGCGGACTCTCCTACCCTTCATCTGAATACGACGCCATCCTGGGCGAGGACTTCTCCTCTCCAGTGCTTGACAATCCCAACCAACTCGAAGTGAGCTGGACAAGTTCAGATGAAGCAGTGGCGACAGTTGACTCAGAAGGGAAAGTTACCTTAGCAGGAAGAGGCACCACGACCATCACTGCATCCACCGAAGGAAATGATGATTTCGCAGCCGGACATGCAAAATACACACTCACAGTAATCCCATGCGCATCCTCCATCTCAGAGCTCCTGGAATACGCACCGGACCAATATGACCGCGTTAAGGTGAATTTCCCTGCTACAGTGAACTTTGCCAGCGGAAGCATCGCTTTCGTGACCGACGCAGAAGGAAAGGCGGCATGCTTCGACAACATCACCAACCGCAACAGCACATCAACCAGCTCGACCACCATCTATGCCGTAGGTCAGGTGATACCCGCAGGATGGATCGCCACGAACGCAACGATATATGAGAGTGTGATCTGGGAAGGCAAGCCTGAAAAAGTTACGGAAACAGTGGAAGTTACTTATCCGGAGGTAAGCTCAGTGACTCCGGCAGACGTCAACAGAGTTGTAATCCTGAAGGACGTGACATTCACCACCCACACAGCTGAAGGAAACACCAAGGCATACGGCACGACACCGGACGGAACGTCATATGAATTCCAAGACACTTATGGAACAGCAGGGAAATCCGCAGGAACCTACAACGTCACCTGCGTAGTCAAATACTCAAAAAGAGGCACAACCGAATACTTCTACATGGCACCGATCGATTACAGCAATGCAGTCAGCGCGGTAAGCAGCATTTCCTCCGCAACAGATGAGGAATATTACAATCTCAACGGGGTGCGCGTAGCCAATCCGGACAACGGTATCTATATCAAGGTATCGAACGGAAAGACCACGAAAGTGACTGTGAAGTAAGTCATCAGACAGTCTGTGATTTTCTTATCCTCCGCGGCATATAGCTGCGGAGGATTTTTTCATAGTTTCACGATTGTCTAATGCAGAGCATAAGAAACTAAAATAACGAAAGATTCTTTTAAAAAAGGGGATTTTTATGTTTAAGAATTTGCAATTATGAAATATTTTTATTAATTTTGCGCCAAAAGTATTTTAACACCAATATAATTAACAACTTATGAAGAAAATCTTTACGCTTTTATCGGTAGCGGCTATAGCGCTAAGCGCGTCGGCTGAAACCGTAATCTTGTCCAATCCGGGCAAGGTTAAGCAGAATGTACTTTCAGGTACTCAATTAGGTACGAATGTACCGGCAGGGTTCTCACTACAATGTATGAACGAATCCAAAAATCTTGAAAGTGGAAGCAGTTTTACTATTGATGGTACAAATTATGTGAGCATCAAATGCTCTAATGGAGCACAAAACACTCTTACGCTTCCTGAAGGATATGTTGCTACTAACCTGACTATTTATACCACAATCAACAAAGATGCTGCGACTGATCGTCCCTGCTATTGGAAAGAAGTAGCAGGAATTCAATACACTGCGAACGAAAACAATGGTATAATCGAGTCTTTCAAGGATTATAAGAATCCAAACATTCAGAGTTTCGATATTCCAAACCTCAATGTAGTAACCTTTACAAACACAGGCGAACAACCGTTCATAGTGCTTGAAGTTACTTACGAAGAAGCAGCAGAAGCAGAGCCTGTATATCCGGACAAGCTTGAATTCACCCTTAACGGAGAGACAGAGCTTAAGGGAGTATCAGTCAACCAGAGAATAACACCCTACGAAGATACGCAATATGTGACAATTGAAATCACCGGAGAAAGCAGCGCTGATGAGATCACAATGGATTTCGTCACTCCGGAAGGATGGGACTATGCACTGGTCGACTCAATGATTGGAGGCAGCAGTTCACCTTGGAATACAAGAAGCGGTGAATCCGACCACTGGTATCCCGTTGATGAGGTCGTTGCTATGGGCTATACAAAAAGCAACACCTTTAACTTCCCGGTAAACGGCAAAGACAGCTACGGCACCATCTACCTGGTAAAGGGTGACAAAGTATGGGATACTTCCATCGACATCGAGTTTTGTGTAGAGAAAGCAGAAGGCTCAGGAGATGATCCGGTTGCAGACACTCCCTCATATCCAGATCATCTTGACTACACCATTAATGGAGAAAAAGAGCTTGCAGGTGTAACTGTTGATCAGACGATGGATCAGGGTTCGCTTTCAATCAATGTTCTCGGTAAGACTGACGCAGATGAAGTAAGCATGACATTTGCTACCCCCGAAGGCTGGGACGGACTTTTGATAATGTCATTAGCAGACGTATCCGGAATCGAATTATTAAATACAAGATCAGAGGAAGACTGGTACCCCATCGAATACGCTTCAATGTATGGATTCGTTAAGGGCAACACAGTGACATTCCCGGTTGACGGAGAAGATAACTGGGCTACGATTGCCCTCTACAAGGGCGACCTTGTATACCAGACCACTATCAATGTTAATTTTGAGGTAACCAAGGGTGGTTCCGACGATCCGGTATTCCCAGAATACTTTGTAGTAGACACCTTCAATGATGCTCTTAAGGTAACTCAGGGCTATAATAAATGGGGCAACTACGATATCACCGTCGAAGGAGAAATATTTGCGGACTCGTTCCCGATCGTGATCGATGTACCCGAAGGCTGGGATGGCTTTGTATGCTACAACTGGAGCCACGAAGGCGATGTGACCATCACAGAAAACAATCCTATGCCGAGAGCCACAAGAGCCGAGGAAATGGAATGGATATCTGTAGAAAAACTTCTTGCCAACGGCTATGAGAAAGGCAACCGATTCACTTTCGAACCTACGTTCATACCCGGCTACAATAACTCTCAGGACATTGAACTTCATCTGTATAAGGGAGACAAGGCCATGGCCGAAGACATACTTACGCTTTCGGTAAAAGTCAGCAAGGCAAAGGGTCCTGTAGTTCCTGAAAGCTTTGAGGTAAGTGTAAATCCGGCCGGTCTCAACGTAACTCAGGGTGAGGATTATGGAGTATACACAATCAATGTAGAAGGTGAATGCCCGGATGATGAAGTAGAAGTTACATTAGAAGTTCCCGAAGGCTGGGACGGCTTCCTCGGCATGACAGACTCAGACTTTGACGAGGACGATGCAGAGCCTCTGAAGAAAGTTCAGGCTTCAGAGTGGGAACCTATGGATAATATACTTGCATATGGATTCAAGGAGACCAACACACTTAAATTCAAAGTAGACGGAGAAGAACACTCAGGTGCGCTTTATCTCTATAAGTCAGGACTTGTAGACGGAGCAAACTACATTGCAGTGTACACCAGCGTGACAAAGAGCCAGGGAGTAGGTGTTGACACAGTAGAATCTGCCGGCGTCGCTCGCTTCTTCAACCTCCAGGGTGCTGAAGTTGCCAATCCCGAACCCGGAATCTATGTAAAGAAAGAAAACGGCAAGACCACAAAAGTCATCGTCAAGTAACTTTCAAGTTAAAATAACTAAAAAGTCTCCGGATCACTGGTGTCCGGGGACTTTTTTTATGTCTTATCCTTGCAAAAGCCAAAGATTTTTAGTAATTTTGAAATTCAGACGCAGAAGTTGTTTAAACTTATTTACGAATAGATAAAAAACTATTATGAGACGAATCATTCCGTTAGGTCTGGCGATAGCGTCGATAGCCTGCATACAGGCAGCGACACCGCTACAGCCGGCGAAGATGAAACCTTTCACTAACATTTCGAGACAGCAGTCAGGACTGCCCAAGGGGCTGAAAATCCTTACCGAAGACGTTTTGCAAAACTCAAACAAGGGCAAAACGATCTTACGCAACGAAACACTCACCGCTCCTGCAGCCTCCGGCTTAAAAGCAATGAGGAAAGCAAGCGAGGCCGAAAAGAAGGATGGATACATATTGTATGAAGACTTCAGTGGCTGGGACGGCAAGACAACGGACTGGGTTCCCGAAGGCTGGAGTGTAGATCACCGTGGCACATGCAGCAAGAAATACTCATGGACTCCCTTTACACCCAACGAGTATTATCCTGCACCCATAGACGGAGACCACTACTTCTCCATCTCTTATGACACCAATCAGGATGAATGGCTCATCAGCCCGCAATTCGTGCCTGAGGAAGACATGCTCCTCTCCTACTACATGAGACTGAATCCGATGTGGTTTTATGACACAGTAAACCTCAACTGGATCACAAAGGAATACGAAGGAGACAAGATCCAGATGTATACCCTGCAGGTGCTGATCAAAGAAGGAGACGGGGAATGGAAGGTGCTTCGTGACTACGCCGAGGAATATAAGGACTATACCTTCAGGGAGATAATAGCTGTTTCCAACAGCTCGGCCCTTGTGAAGCAGACCATCGGGCTTGAAGAGTATATAGGAAAGAACGTAAGCATAGCGTTCAGGTATGTCGGCACCGACGGAGACACCATGCTTCTCGACGCCATAGGCGTTGGCTATCCTACGCTTGACAACGTATGGTATATGGAACCGACCAATTCCCTCTATTGGGGATTCTACCATGGGAACAATCCTGAACTGTATTACAACCAGCTTCCGGAAGACGTCGCCCTCTATCCGGCGAACGCTCCCATCACATGGTATAACATGTCGGATGAAGACGCGACTTACACATGGGAATACAGCGACCAGACAGCGGAGGAATACCTTACATCCGACGACCAGTATGAGCTCACCGTCACATATGCACCGGAGCGTCAGGAAATCATCCCGCTGCTGTATGAACGTCCGACACTGAAAGCAAAAGCCCATCATCGCGCCGGGAAGACCTACACTTCTCCAGCAGAATATTTCCATATCGGAGGCACACCCTACTTCCCGACCCAAAACTATGGAAATCTCAACTTCACGCTTTTGCAGTTCCCGCTCATCCATCAGGAGATAGGGCAGTTGGAGGTGAGATACGATAAGCTCGGCGCATGGAGTGTTCCCGTATTCGGACATAATGAATTTACTGATGCCTACTGGCTCGATTACTGCCTCAACGGCGAAGAGCCCCTTGAAGGAAACTACGCTCATCTGACGGGCATAGGAAATGTCTATTTCCCGACGGAAGAGGCACCGTTGGTAGTGAAAGGCATGCACGTCTATGGCTGGGGCCGTATCTACAAGGAGGCTGAACTTACAGCTACCATCTATGCACTCGACTCGGAGATGCATTCCGATTATAACACATTCACAGTGGTAGCAAGAGCTAAAGTCAACGGAGACGCAGTAAAAACGCTATTTGATGAGGATGCAAAAGACTATCTCTTCATACCTTTTGAATTTGACGATCCGGCGATAGTCCAGGCTTCAGAAGAGCATCCGGCATTTGTCTTCATGCTCGAGGGCTTCAATTCTGATGCTGTAGAGTATTTCGCACCGCTTCAATCCTGGCGCCCGATAGAGACAGGTGTCGGTGCAGGCTACATACTGAGCGAGATCAACCTTCAGGGCCATATCGACCGGGAGGCCTACAAGTCGTTCAAGCCAATGCAGTATATGGAAGACAATGAATACAAGGATGCGATCGGCACGTTCGCTATCGGCCTGATAGCCGAGTATCCCTGGCTTACATCCGAGGCTGAAAAGATCGAGTTGGCTGCAGAAGAGAGCAGTGTCAGCATAAGCCTCAACAGCTACTATGACGCCAGCGAACTTACCATAGAGGCTCCTGAAGGCCTGACAGCCTCAGCCAAGGGACGCTATGACGAATGCTTGCTTACCGTGAATAAGACATCCGACACACCAGTCAAGGGAACTATCAGCATAAAGGCTCCGGGACTTACGCTCAGTATCCCTGTGGAAGCGAGCGAGTCGAACGGCGTAGGATCCATCACTTCGGCAAGCGGAATAGCCGAAGCCTATGACCTAAGCGGCCGGAAAGTATCTTCGACCGAGGCTTCCGGAGTATATATCGTGAAGTATACCGATGGAAAAGTACGCAAGATGACAGTAAAGTAACGATACAATAAACAATAAAAAAGGGGATACCATCTAATGAGATCCCCTTTTTTCATTGAGAGCAGCGCGTATGGCGCAGCACTAACGCAAGATGATGATTAACATAACAATATTATAACCTCATCACATAAAAAAGACAAGCTTATGAAGTCATTTCTGACTCTCTGCATGGCTACGGCCATAATCGGGCAGGCATTCCATGCCGAAGCCAAGATCCCGCTTGAGAAAGCAATGCAGCTTAAGAGCGAGGGGAAGGCGCTCGAACAGGTCTACAAGACACGCGACCGCAATGCCCTAAAGACCCTTAAGCAGGCACCAGTCTCACGGTTTCACAGTATTATGTCTCAAAAAAAGGCACGGGCTAACGGTCAGCTCCCGCCATCGGGCGTAACCGCCCTCGGCGACAATATCTACGGGTATCTCGGATACTGCGACGATTCGGGCGACCTGCCTGTAGGGTACTACGAACTTCAGCCTAAGGGGACTAAACTTCTATGGAAAGATCCATATTTCGAAGAAAGCAGACTTGCCTGCAACAATGTTGCCAAGATAGACAACAAACTCGCCGGATATGTGCAGGACCAGATCTTCGGAATGCTCTTCGGAATCTATTATGTAGAATATAACGCCGAGACCGGAGAAGTGCTGACAGTAGACGAGCAGAACATAGAATTCAACAAAGATTATATCGGAGTCTTCACCTACAATCCGGAGGACGATAGATTTTACGGATATGGAAGCTGCAACGGCACCCGCTGCTTCCTGAGCGCTCCGGCCTGGGAACCTTTTAACTATAAGATGATCAAGCAGCAACAGGGACGCGAGATGTGTATATCCATGTGCTATAATCCAGTTGAAAAGGCAATCGTGGGCATCAACCTCAACAACGAATTGGTAAAGATCGGGGCTGACGGGCGACAGACAAAGATCATGGATCTTAATCTACGGAACGTAGACACATATGTGACGGGATTGGTCTACAGTCCAAGATCTAACGTCTACTACTGGAATATCAACTTCACAGACGGCACCGCAGCTATGGCTACCATCGACCCTGCAAGCAAGAAGCTCGACATCTACGAGAATCTTGACCACTGTGAGGAATACTACAATCTCTTCACCACCGACGAGTATATAAGCAATCCAGACGAACCGCTCCGCCCTGAAGCAGGCATCCCTGACTTTGGCAAGGGGGAACTCATAGGCTATGTACCCTTCACCCTCCCCACCAAGACAAAAGGAGGCAAAGACATCACAGGAGAAGTGGAATACAGTGCATACATCAACGGAGAATTATACTCGACAGGCAAGGCAGAGGCCGGCGGGGAGACTCCGACTGTGGTGCGCGTGAACTTCGCTGTCCCGGAAGCAGGCAAATATTCCTTCAGCCTGAGCATAAAGGTGAATGGTCTTGAAAGCTCGAAAGCGTCCACTTACGCATGGATCGGCAACGACACTCCAGTGAACCCGTCGGATGTCAGATTGACAAAATCAGAATCAGGATCGGCCGGAGCTTATAAAGTGACATGGAATGCGGTGACAACAGGCGTACACAACGGATATGTAGACCTTGATAAACTTGAATATAAGGTAAGAATCAACGGAGAGGAATATACATGCAAGACCAACCACCTCGAAATAACCCTGCCTGAAGACAAGGACCTCGAAGCCTATGCGGCAGCCGTGATGGCCACTTGCAACGGATTAGAAAGCGAGTGGGTGACCTCAAATAAAGTGACGGAAGGGACAAGCTATACCCTACCGATGTATATCACTCCGACCCCTGACCAGTTTGAGGTGAGTCTGGTGATTGACAAGAACAATGACGGAAGGACGTGGAGCCTTATAGAAAGCGGAGATCCGAACAATCCCTACTTCATCCAGTCAAACTTCTCAACAGACAAAACGAAACCGATGGACGACTGGTATTTCCTTCCTAAGATGAGGATAGAGGATCCATCGACATTCTATATATTCTCAATGGAAACAGGCCTCCGGAGCACCGGATTTCCGAACGAATACATAGAGGTGCTTCTATGCGATGAACCTACCACCGACGGTGTGCTGTCTACCGTCATAAAGGAATACCAACCTACAAGCGTAAGCTTTGAAAAAGAATTCGGCCTCTTCAGAGTGCCGCAGGCGGGAGACTATTACATCGCCCTCCATTGCACATCAGACGGAAAACAGCTGAGTATAAACGCACGCAACTTCGAGATTTCGCAAAGCGACGCAACATATGAGTCTCCCGCAGCCGTAAATGAAATAACTGTCACACCGGGAAGGAAGGGAGCCCTAAAGGCCAATGTGTCTTTCCTTATGCCTACACTGAACCTCGCTAAGGAAGAAATTGATCCCAAGGCTACACTCGAAGCCACCATATCATCTCCCGTACAAAGCCTTACGATAAAGGGGAAACCGGGGCAAAAGATATCGGTCATAATAGATACGGAACAGGGCTATAACCCGATAACCGTCCAGATAAGCAACGGGGAGCTTAAGAGCCTTATCTCCAAGACATCCGTCTACACCGGAGTCTATATTCCCGCAACTCCACAACTGACAGAAGTAGAATACTCACCCGATATGCTCAGCATGACGTTGAACTGGGAATCAGTGGACATAGCCGATGACGGAGAGGGATATGTGAATCCCGAGACGGTAACCTATGAGATCTACCAGCTGGATATAAACTCCAACAGATGGGTCATGCATCAGTCAGGGTTAACTGAAAACTCGTATACATTCAAGAAAGAGCCGGGAAGCGTTCAGGAAATCATCCTGCTCGGAGTGCTGTCGAACAACGAAGCCGGCAACAACGGAGAGCTTATTACGGCCATAGGAGTGCTGGGCACCCCCTACTCACTGCCGATCACGGAAGATTACGACAACAACGGCAACACATATACCAATCCATGGCTTACGACATACATCTACGGAGACACCGGATCGTGGGGCCTATACTATAATTCAGATGTGACAGGCGACAGCAAAGACAAGGGAATCTCAATGATATCCCAAGGGAAGAATGGTGTCGTCTCTCGTCTCGGTACTCCCAAGTTCACTACAAAGGGAGTCGAGAACGCTTCGATCACTCTCGAGCTTTTCAGGACCAACCTGCCCATTGTAAGAATACTTGCAGACAAGTATGGTGAAGAACCTGAGGTGATCGGCGAGATCAGCGGCATAGACTTCAAGAACAAGACTGAGAAAGTGACGGTTTCGATTCCTTCCGAGTATCTCGATAAAGACTGGATAGGACTTTACATCGAGACAGAGTTTGACGATGATAACCAGATCCTCGTCATAGAATCAATATCCATCGACGGAGACATTAACGCTGTATCCTCTATAGAAGGAAGCAACGTCAGAATCTCATCCGGGAAGGGTCTGATAAAAGTGTCAGGTCTCAATGGCGAAAGTGTAACGATAAACAATACCAACGGTATGATTGTCGGGCGACAGGATAGGTCGAACGAAGCCCTCTTCCATCTGGATAAGGGAATATACATAGTAACGACAGGGAGCCGAAAAGCTAAGGTCGCAGTCAGATAACACTATAACATAAGAAAGAAGCCTTCGCCTGAGACACGAAGGCTTCTTTCTTATATTCAGCAGACCTCTTATTTTCCGAGAACGGGAATGAGAGTATAGGTCTTCACCTTGCCTTTCCAGTCAACCCTGACTACACCTTTGTCGCCGGCTGTGGCGGGCTGATCTATCTCAATCTTCACATCATCGGCATTAGAAATGGTCTCGACTGAAATTTCCGGAGCCGCAGTGCAACTGAGCTTTACAGGGACGTCGTAACGGTCATAACCGGTATAACCGTTGTCATTTGTGGAGCGTGTCGGATTCTCAGGGAGATTAAGTGCTACCCCATTGACGTATATTTCTACCTCAGGAGCCTTGGGAGGGGTGAGCGGATCGCCTTTCTTGCTGAATCCGACTCCATTGAGAGCGAACGCAGGACGACCCTGGGCCCCTTCAGCCACCAGATAAACTGCATGCTTGCCGTCAAGGCCATCCACTGCATCAGAGACATCAATCTTAAAGTATGTCTCTTCACGGGGCGAACCGGCCGGAATCATAATCTCACCAATCTTCTTTCCTTTCCAGATATCGTTGGCATAGGGGCCGTCGAGCATTACATTAACCTTAACAGGCCACGGAGCCTGCGGAGTCAGGAATACATAGAACTCCGTACCATTGCCCGGTTTAGTGCCCTCGAAGGGTTTAAGCCCCTTGGTAGCTTTGTCAAGTCCGCCGAAACCGAAATACTTGTATCCAACAATATCACCACCATTCATATTCACCTGCATGTTGGGATTCCATATATCCCATGAATCCTGCATAGACCCTATATTTGACAGATAGCAGGCATAACCGGCATCATAGAATTTATACGGATCAAGACCATAGATCTGGAACCCCTCGGAAGTGACCTCGGCACCAGGGTAGATATCTCCGTTGGAAGCCTGAGCTATCCATTTCCCGTCGGCGGCATAAGGATCATAGCCGGTAATGGTGACAATACCTCCATCAGCTACTTTCTTCTTATCCCATTCAATCTTGACAGGAGCCACCATAGCCTGACGGGCAAATCCGAAACCACGCGGAGGACGGTGATAAAACACATACCACTGGCCGTTGATCTCCTGAAGGGAGCCGTGAGTATTATGGGCGGCGTTGGTCTCAACGAGCTTAGTGCCATCTTCATTGAGCACTATGCCACGAGAGTCAACGAGTACTCCCCCGCTTCTCCAGGGTCCGAGAGGAGAATCAGCGAAAGCGTAACGGAGTGTGGAGTTGGAACTCGGAATTCCATAGTCAGGCCCGGAGTATCCCGAGAAAATCATAACATACTTATTACCGACCTTACGTATGGATGAAGCCTCGAAGAAATTGAAGTCACCGGGATTCTGCTCACTATATAGAGCAGGGTATTGCGTTCCGGCAGGATCCTTTATTTCTCCGTAGCGTGAGCTTGCAGGCATGAAATATGGAATAATCTCGGTGCCCGGACGAACGGAATACATTGTATTCTGGTCAAGCTCCGCGGCACTTGAGTGCTGGAAACCCCAGAAACCATATGCACGGAATCCTTTTTTATAGTCAGGATCCTTCTTATCTGTGATCTGTTCGATGAATATCGAGGGGTCAAATCCGAGTATGCTTCCCTCAACTACCGCTGTTCCATCAGCGTTAAGGTTGACCGGAGTGAAGGGGCCGTCAGGACGTGGACCCTTGCATACCATTGCCTCGCGACGAGGACCGCGGCTGTGAGGGTAAAGATAGTATTCTTTGTTTCCCTTGCGGTCGCGCACTTCCACCAGATCAGGAGCAAACATCACATCCCATTTTCCATTCTTCTCATATGTAAAGATGGCTCCCTCGTCGCGCCAATCCATAAGATCCTCTACCGGAGCAGACCACATGTGGATGTCGGGACCGCAGTATTCGTTGACGCGAAGGTCGTGAGAACCGATTATGTAAGCACGATATTTGCCAGGATTGTCGGGATCCTCAAACACCCTGGGTTCTCCGTCGGGAAGGTGCTCCCAAAGGGGAAGATAGGGATTGCCCACGCCCACTTTGTCGTTGGCCTGCAGACCAAAAGCGACAGCAAATACCGCAAGTCCGCAAAGCACGGATTTTGTATAGTTCATGGTCAGATAAAATTAAATTATGAAACAATATTTTGCTTAGTCACAAAATTAGTAAAATTTTCTTTAATTGCAAAATAAAAACAGCAGACCGGGAAGCTGCTGTTTGAATATCAAAAGAATAAGTTTTCAAAGACTCGTGACTAACACCAATACTATACCAAATATAATCAGCAGAGTATTCGAGACGGCGTAAGTAATTGTGTAACCAAGGGCAGGCACAGAGCTACCAAGACGTTCCTGAACGGCACCGAGACCTGCTGTAGTCTTTCTTGCACCTGCACAGCAACCGAGAGTCACAGCCGGATGGAATTTGAATATCTTATGACCGATGATGATGGAGAGGAACAACGGAACCAACGTCACTATAAGTCCGGCAATGAATATCTTAGGACCGACTTCAGAAAAGGCGCTGATAAAAGATGGTCCGGAGGCAATACCTATGACGGCAATATACATATTGAGTCCAAGATTGTTGAACACCCACAAAGATGCCTTTGGTATGGATCCGAATACGGGACGTTTCGACCTGAGCCACCCAAGTATCAGACCGACGACGAGCGCGCCACCACTTGCACCCAGGCTGACAGAAACCGCTCCTATCTTTATAGCTATCGCACCCAACAATCCACCGAGAAGGATTCCTATACCAATGAAGACAAAGTCTGTAGCAAGAGTACGGGGATCAGCATATCCGATTTCCTTAGCGGCTCTATCGAGACACTTTTTCGTGCCTACAAGCTCAAGGATATCGCCGGGCTTTACCACAGTGCCCCCAAGGGGATTCAAAGCCACGTCATTTCTTACTATTTTCTTGATATCAACTCCGTCCATCCAGCGCTCTTCCATCATCTGATGGACAGCGGTCTCCTTAAACTTCCTTGCGACAGTGACATCGACGTCTTCCACAGGGAACGAAAGCAACTCGACTCCGGCCACTTCATGTCCGAGCCAGCTATGGTCGCCAACTATCATCTCCCTTCTTGCCGCGAGAGCAACAATATCGTCTTTATATAGAGGAGTAGCAGGACCGACAACATCAATCACCTCACCATCGGAAGCACGTCTGATCCGCTCCACCGTAACACGACGGCTCTGCTTCTCGAATTCAGCCTCCAGCTCGGCGACAGTCCTTGTCTGCGACATCCAATCGCCGGAAGCCTCAAAGGCTCTGAAAGCCACAGGACGGCAAGCATTAAAGCTTGCGGGGTCGCTATTTCCGGATACAGGACTTAGGGTCTTTTCAAGTTCTCTGGTCATAGCCTTGACCTTGTCAAGCCCCCCCATCATGGCGGGACCTACATAACCAAGCAGCCACACGGCACCCAGAGTACCAAACACGTATGTCATCGCATAGCATACCGGAATTGCCGCCACCATATCTTTGATTGATTCGGGTGAGCCTGAAAGAGAATTCACGGTATCCTCCGCCGCTCCAACCACAGGAGAGGCAGTAGAGGCCCCGGCCATCATTCCGGCAGCCTGTCCAGGATTAAGTCCGAACCAGAACGAAACTCCTATAGATACGCCAAGAATAAGGACACAGACGACAACGGCAAACAGCACTTCCTTAAGTCCGTCACCACGCAGCGACTTGAAAAACTGCGGGCCGACACTATATCCGATACAGAAAAGAAACAGAAGGAAGGATACAGTCTTCAGCGGACCTCCCACCTCAATGTCGAGCTGCCCTACGAGCACTCCTACGATCAGCACGGCAGTCACAGTGCCGAGTGCTATACCTTTGAACTTAAGCTTTCCGAGCCAGAAACCAATTCCTATAGTAAGGAAAACCGCTAATGCCGGAGTGTGCCTCAATGCTTCAACAAACCACATAATTCTTTTTTAATTCATAATGCATAATTCATAATGCATAATCAATGATATAGA
>JAIEBK010000049.1:32880-36355 GCA_029070945.1 Muribaculaceae bacterium | reverse complement strand
GGCCAGCCAAAGCTGTTCCAGCGCCAGCGCTCCACGAGTTTGTGTGTCACCGGGTCAATGTCGTAGGCGATCATCTTGTGTTTTGTATAGATGCCGCGTGCGAGGAAAAGGCTCGGCTTTCTTCCGTCAAGATAGGGGGCTCCGAAGAAATATTTTGATGAGCGGTGTCCGTATCCGTCACCCCATTCATTGCTGACGAGGGAGTCGTAGGTTCCTCCGCTCAGGATTCCGCTTGGATTGTTTTCTGGCTCAACGCGCATGAGGGGATAGTCGATGCATTCGTAGGGCTTGCAGGTCTCGCCGTTGGCGTAGATGAGATATTCCTTGCCCCAGTGCATGAACCACTGTCCGCTCGGCCAGTCTGTGCCTCGGTAGTTGATGCTCGGGTCTCCTACAGTGTAGGTCGAGCCGTCAGCCTGATGGATGACGGTGCCGTCAGCTGCGCGGAACACAACCTCGGCTTTTCCGTCGCCGTCCCAGTCTGTAGCTATGATGTTGATCTCGTTGTTCTGGAAGTCTCCGATGTTGGGACCGAAATTGATCCACCATTTCACGCTTCCGTCCATCTCGAGACATTCGATCACGGTGAAGATGCCGTTATCGCCGTCGTGATAGCTTGACGCCTGATTGTCATACTTCATGATTATCTCAAGCTCTCCGTCGCCGTCTACGTCAGCTGCAGTGGCGTCGTTGGGCACCAGGCCGGCCTTGATCTCCGGTGCATGCTGCGGCTTGATGATGGTGTAGTTCTTTTCCCATACTTTTACCGGGGCGCAGGCTGCTGCCTCCACTCCGTTGATGACCGGACGGACTGTATATGTTGCGTCGGTTGAGCCTGAAGGGTCAGTAAAGTTGGATACGTTGAGAGGGGTGCTGTTGAGTTTCGTGGAGCCTCTGTAAATGTTGTACTGCGTGCCGTCGTCCCATTCGTCTGCATTGATTCTCCATGAGCAGAAGACGCCTGCGTCGGTCTTCATTGCCACGAGACCACGCCCGAGGGCGTCTGTGACCCGCTGTGCTGAGAGTGTAGGCGCCAATGTCAACGCGATCCCCATAGCGAGTAGGATTCGTTTGTTCATATTAGTTGTCAATTGTTATTTGTTAGTTATCAGATATTAGTTATCAGATGATAGGTCTTCTTAAAAATGCAAATTTATAATATTTTAATTAAATATGCAACCAATTTTAGTTAAAATTATAAAATAATAAAAGAAGGACGCTCGGTGTGAGCGTCCTTCTGAAAAATATCGGGAGATATCGGGAATTTACTTCACGATGATCTTCTTGCCCTGGTGGATGTAGAGACCCGGACGAGTCGGCTCTGCTACGCGAACACCGTCGATTGAATACCAGTTGTTGTCACCTGCTACGACTGCGTCGATAGCCTCGACTGCACCTTCGCCTAACTGCTTGAAGACAGTGATCTTGCTGCAGGCGGTATCAATACGATAGAGAGCGTAAACCAAGTCGTAGAGACCTGTTTCCTCGTTGAATGTGCCTGATTCAGCTACACTGAATACAGCGTCCTCGCCTGCGAGCTGAGCGAAGTACTCTTCGTCAGTTGCGCATAACGGGTGGTTGGAGTTGCCGCCGTAGTTGTTGATGTAGTTTACTACAACGAAGTCGCTCTTATCAAGGTCGTGGATGTAGATGTTGTTGTTGTTGTTCTTGGTCTGGTCGTTGTAGAGACCGATGCGATAGAGCATGCCTACGTTGGGAAGACCACCTTCGTCTACCTTTCCTCTTTCGGGGAAGATTGTGAGTCCTTCGAAATACTCACCCTTGGAAGTCTCGGCGATAGCTGCACGATCTACTACTGCATACTTGATTACATTGGTAGTATTGTCTTCGGAAATGAAGCCGAATGGATATTTTCTCACAGGAACGTTAACCATTTCACCTTCCACTTCCTTTTCTTCTGACTCGATAGATGAGTCATAGTAAAGACGCTTGCGTGCAGTCCAGTTGTTGAAGCCTGAAGTATTGCTGCTGTTGAGTGTATTCCATGCTGCGCCTGTGAGAGCTGCAGTGATCTCTTCTTCTGTCATGCGGGCAAAATCCCATTCCTTCTTGGTAGCGAACTCAACGTCGTTCTGAACATCGATGGTCTTTGACGCATAACCGAACGCTTCAGTTGTAATTGTAAGTGTACCGGCCTCTGATACTGTTACCTTGCATCCGGAGGTCTGTTCCTCGGCTACGATAGATTCTCCGTTAACGCCTTTGAACTCATAGTTGATGAAGATGTCGGGACGCATCGGTACGTCTGCGTTGCTTACAGTAATGGTATAAGTCTTGCCGAAGCCTGCGCTTACAGAAGTAACGGTTGCAGTGGCAGCAGGAAGTACATATGCTACGCATTCTACATTCTCTTCAACTTCGTTTGACTTAGCTGAGCCTACTGTTGTCCAAGCCTTGAGAACACCGCTTGTAGTAGTGAAGTAAGTAAATGCACCTTCGCATTCATCGTAGTCTACAGTGTAGGTCTGGCCGTCTGTGCCTACTACGTGAAGTGTTTCTTCAGGAAGGAATGTGATAGTGTATTTGCGTGCTGTAGGTTCTGACTGCTCATCCTCTGTCTGGCCCATACCGGTAAGGGCAATTGTCGGATCATTTGCCCATTCGTAAGAGGTTTCGAAAGAGATCATGATGTTGTCAAACTGATATACAGTCTGATAACGTGCGAGAAGAGCGAACAGACCTTCTGCGTACATGCTGATGTCAAGGCCGTTGTTTACGTTTGTTGCGGGAACTTCCAGAGTGCCGTCATACACGATTTCACCTTCAAGAGATGTTACGGAATAATCTACAGTTCTTGCCTCGGTGTCGACAGCGAGTTCTACTGTATACCATGTGCCTAAGTCCAAAGTTGTTGTCTCGTCAAAGCTGATTCCGTAGGTGACGTTCCCATCTTCATCTACAGTCTCAGTTGTTGCTCCGTTGATGGCATATACCGGATTGGTATTGGCTTCTTCAAGCTGAGACATATCAAATAGATAAGTCTGCCAGAAGCTGTTCTCTGCAGACTGGCTCCAGGGATTGCGGTATTTGTTGTTGGCGATAGGAGCGTGGTTGGTGAAGATTGTGATCTCGCTGTTGTACTGGTTGTTTGACGATGTCTTGATGGCAAAGTCATACTTGAGGTTGTATTTACCTTCCTCAAGAATTGAATTCCCGTCTGCATCAAGATAGATATCCTGACCCCAGGTCACCTGACCGCTACGGCCGTTGTTCTGACCAAGTGAGAGTTCAAGGAATTTACCGAACTGGTCAGACGCGATTGTCATTGACTGGCCACCGAAGCTCCAACCTGCAGCTTCAGCGCTTGCGGCAGTCTCGAAATTCTGCTGATACAGAATGCGAGTCGAACCGAAGCTCGTGAGGGCGAGCGTTGCAAGCCCGAGAGTTAATAAAGATTTTCTCATAGAAAATGTTAGTTAATAAATGTTAATGAAAAAATTTGGGTTAGTTTTTT
>JAIEBK010000049.1:15906-32780 GCA_029070945.1 Muribaculaceae bacterium | reverse complement strand
TTGATGTTGGTGAAGTACTGCGGAGCCTTCATCCAGCGGCGTACGTCATACATGCGGTGTCCTTCGAAAGCGAGTTCCACGAAGCGTTCGTTCTCATATCTCTTTACGAACTCATCATAGCTGAGGTCTGTAGGAAGGTTCGGCTGGCCGGCACGCTTGCGTACGAGGTTGATGGCGTCTGCAGCCGAAAGTGTGAAACCTTCCGGAACGTCATATCCGCTTCCGCAGTAGTTGAGCAGAGCTTCAGCATAGTCGAGATATACCTGACCGAGACGGAAGAGTACCCATGTGTGCTTTGAGGTGGTCTGGCCGGAACCGGAAATCTTCTGATCTCCGTTTACGTACTTCTTGAGATAATAGCCCGTCGGAGTGCCATAGGTGACTGAACGTGAGTTGGAGCCGCCATACCAGATCTCAAGAGCGTCGGTAGGAAGGTTTACAGGCCATTTCTCACCATTGACAGCTACTGTCGCTGCAAGGCGTGAGTCACGTTTCGCATACGGATTCTGAGGATCATACTGATCGTTGGCCGGATCATCGATGCTGAGGCCGTTGAGTGTCTCATATGCGGAAACGAGGTTTTCTGTCGGACAGTTGCCGCCGCCGGCCCCGCTCATGCCGATCGGGAAGTTACGGGTCTCCATCGCACGGTCGTCAGCGACACGGCGAGCGAAGATGATTTCCTTGATAGCCTCTGTATTCTGCCAGTTGTCTACTCCGAAAAGACTTGAGTAGGTCTTTGCGAGTGTCATGTTGACCTTCTTGCAGGAGTCGATAAGTTCCTTATTGCGGAGGGCCGCCTGATGCCAGAGTTCCTTCTTTTCAGAATCGGTCTTACCCTGAGTGAAGAGGGGAGACGCATGATAGAGGGCTGCACGGGCGCGGAGGGCGAGTACGGTAAGCTTGTTTACACGACCTGATTCGTTCTCGATCGAGTTGTATGCGCCGGAATAATTTGCGATGATTGTATCCTTGATGGCTACACATTCATTATCGATGAATGTGAACACGCTGTCGGCTGCGGCACGCGGCTGGTTGTTGGCGTCTGCAGCGTTGTAGTTCTCGGTCATCAAAGGCACGTCGCCATACTGACGGAGCATCAGGAAGTGGAAATAGGCGCGAAGGAAGCGCACTTCCCACTGATAGTTGTTGTATTTCAGCATCTGGTCCTTGTAGTCTTTCTCAAGCTTATGCTCGGGAAACTCAAGGTCGGTGAATTTATCAAGATAGAGGTTACAGTAGGCGATCGCGTCGAAGCATGTGCTCCATGTGCTTCCGTTGGCGTTCGAGACGCTCCAGGAGCCGTTGAAGTATGATTCGATCGAGCCTCCCTGATGGCTGTAGACAGCTTCGTCGGTAGCGGAGGCAAGCATAGCGCCGCCGTAGTTCTGGCCGTGGTCATAGTCGAGATCCCTGTAGATGTGGGTGGTGATCTTACCAACCTTGTCGAAATCTCTCTTTACCCAGTCTTCACCGTCGATCTTATACTCCTTGTGGTCCATCTGGTCGGAGCAGGAGGTAAGGCCGAGGGCAAGAAATGCCATTCCGCTGATGATATATTTCAGTTTCATTTATTCTAAAATTTAGATGATGATGGGTTAGAAGGTGAGTTTAACGCCGACTGCGATCTGACGGCTGAGAGGAGCGACGGCTCCGGTAGCCTCCGGATCAAGATTCTCGAGCTTGTTGGCACCTCCGGTTGCGATGTTGCAGAGGTCTACGCCGCGAACGAATATCCTGGCGTCACGGATAAAGCCTGTCTTCTCGAGAAGAGCCTTGTTGAAGTTGTAGTAGAGCTCGATGTTGCGGAGCTTCAGGTAAGAGCGGTCGCGCTGCCAGTATGTGCTTGTGCGGTAGTTGTTGGCATTGCTGGTGGAGCTGAGGCGGGGATAGAGGGCGTCAGCTACATTGTTTTCAGGACTCCAGCGGTTGTCGTAGACTTCCTGTGCAAGCGATGAGTTGTTGATCAGACCCCAGTAGTAGCCTTGAGAGCTGAGGTTGCAGCCCCAGTTGCCTACACCCTGGAAGTGCGCCACAAGACCGATTCCCTTGTATTCCGCACCGAGATTGAAGGTGTAGAAAATTTCGGGGCAGATAGCGTTGTGGCCGATCTTTGTCACGTCGTTGGCATCGATGACATTGTCGCCGTTGATATCCTTATATTTGATATCGCCGACACGTACTGTAGAGAATGTCTGTGTGGGTGAAGCGTCGATCTCGGCCTGCGAGGTGAAGAGGCCTTCCGCGATCAGACCATAGGTCGAGCTGAGGGGATTGCCTGTATTCTTCAGATTGTCGTATGCCTTGGGCTCCTCTGCCATATCGAGGATCTTGCTCTTGGCGAAAAGGAATGAGCCTCCTGCCATGACGTTCCAGTCGCCGAAGTTCTTCGAGAAGTCGAGTTCGATGTCTACACCGCGGTTGTCCACCTTACCCTGATTCTTGAAGGGTGCGGAGAAACCGATAAGGCTCGAGTAAGCGCCGCTGCCGTCTACGAAGATATCATAGTGGCGGTTGTAGAAGTAATCGGCTGTAAGGTTGATGCATCCGAGGAAGCTTGCGTTGATACCGATGTCATACTTAGCCACCTTTTCGTGGGTAGGATTGATGGTCGGAGTCTGGAGAAGTGTTGTCTCGCCCCAGGTAGCACCGCCGTCATATTTATCAGACCATGGATAGCTTACACCGCTCACCTGATATGCCTGCTGGTAGTAGTTCCATACATTGTCGCCCGGCAGACGGTCGAGATTCTGGATGCCCCATGATCCGCGGATCTTGAGGAAATCAACAGCCTTCTCGCGGTTGTTGAGAAGCACGGCTCCGAGAGATACTGTCGGAGAGAAGCTCCATTTGGTGCCGGGAGCAAGACGGGAAGAACCCATCTCGGCGAGTACTAAGCCGATGGAGTAGCGGTTAGCGTAAGTGTACTGGCCCCAGAGTGAGATGTTGTGGCGGTAGATGCTGGTGTTCACACCCATCGGGCTTTCGTAGTCATAGTAGTATTTCAGCTGTCCCATCACGCGGTGGTCGCCGAAAGTGCGGTCATAGTCGAAACCTGCCCATGCGTTGAGTCTGCGCTGGAATGATTTCATCGAGGCGCCTGTACCCATCTCTGTAGCCTGGTCAGCGATTTCCCACCATGTGTATTCGGGAGCTCCGTTTACCCATG
Source organism: Muribaculaceae bacterium (assembly GCA_029070945.1). GTDB lineage: Bacteria > Bacteroidota > Bacteroidia > Bacteroidales > Muribaculaceae > Lepagella. The sequence goes on along the minus strand of JAIEBK010000049.1, from coordinate 29,611 downwards.
ATGAAACGTTGTTCATACCGTAGTTATACTTCTTCGAGTGGTCTTCCACGATATTGGAGATGATATCATAGCTTGCTCCGATATTGAATTTGAAGCCGGGAGTCACCATGCAGAGATCCTGCACCACTTCTGCATTGAAGAAAAGCGAGCGATCGAAGATCTTGTAGTAGGCGGCATCCGTAGACTGTGCTACAGGGTTGTTGTCGCCACTCCAGGTGGAGTTACCGCCCCAGACACCGTTGTCGTTTTTGACAGGGAATGCCACTGCCGGAGTAGAGTAGATCATGCCCCAGAGATTTGCGGCCGACCCCGGCTGCTGCATTTCGCCGATAGAGGTGAAGATGTTTGACTTGAGCTGGGTGTACTTGAAGAGGTCTACGTCAAGGTTAATGCGGACGTTTCCGCGCACATATTTATCCTGTGTGGAGTAACCTGCGTTCTGGTTGGGTTTCTTGATGAATCCGTCGCTGTAAAGGAAGTTAACCATCGAGAAATAGCGGAACCTCTCGCCGCCACCGGAGAACTCAACCGACGCACGGTCACCGTTTGCATGGTTGCGGTAGGTCTCGGCTCCCCAGTTTACGTTCGGGTAAAGCATCGGATACTGTCCGCTTGCGAACGCGTCAATCTCCTGCTGGGTATATTTGGCAAACAGTCCCTGTCCTTCATTGTAGAGGGCTTCATTCATAGCCATGGCGTATGTGGCGCCGTCTACGAACTTGGGGCGGTTTGTCATGTTTGAGAATATGTGCTCATAATTGACGCGGATTGTACGGGAATTGTATTCGCCGCGCTTTGTGATGACGTTGATCACACCGTCGGCTCCTTTATAGCCGTACAGTGCTGTCGCTGCAGCATCCTTGAGGATCTGAACTTCGAGCACCTCTTCCGGGTCGATAAGGGTGATATCACGCTCTATGCCGTCTACGAGGATAAGGGGTGTGCTTCCCGAAAGGCTCTGCAGGCCGCGGACATAGAAGGTGGGATTCTGGGCATAATAGGTTCCGGTGCCCTGTATTGTGATGAGGCCCTTGCCGTGGCCGATCAGCGAATTGCCGATATTTTTTGCGCTGCGCTGGTTGACGGCGTCGTTTCTGATCACACTGACGGAAGCTGTTGAGTTCTCCCTTGTGACGCCGAGATCGACTCCGATGCTGTATTCCTGATCGAGCCACGACTTGGCCACTGAGTCAGCATCTTCCTGCGCGAATACCGGCATTGCGAGTCCGGCGGCAAGCGACATTAGATAAATATATCTTGATTTCATGTTTGTCTCGTTATGTCTCGTTTGAGATGTTAGTAAAAATACCTTCGATAGGAAAGCTGATTACCAGCCCGGGTTCTGAATCAGGCCGTAGCCCTTGTTGATCTCATCCTGCGGGAAAGGCATCATAAACCATTTCTTTACTTCAAGCGAATTGGGATCCTGACCCCAGAGCACTCGCTTACCCTGCTGAAGCTCGAAGAACTCGTATTCGAAGCGTGCAGGTTCTGCCATACCTCCGTCCTTGTCGTCGCCAAACCAGGGTGCGTTACGGCGTACCCATTCGTTCTTGGCGTTCTTGATCATACGGAAAGTAGCCATACCATGGAGCGGCTTCACCATCCAGTCGCCACGTTTGCGGCGGATCATGTCGATGTAGCGTGCGTTGGTCATACCGAGCTCGCAGGCACGTTCGCGAAGGATCTCCTCGATAAGATTATTCTTGTCTGTCTTGAGGTTCTTGCTTGAGTTATAGCTTGAGTTGATGCTCTTGAGGCCAACACGGCTGCGCACGAGGTCGATCTGCTTGATTGCATCCTCATTGCGTCCGCACTCAGCGAGACATTCGGCATACATGAGGATCATGTCGGGAATGGTAAGCACGTTCCAGTGCATGTTCGGGTCGCGGTGCCATTCCACCTGGTTGAGCACATACTTATATGCTGCGAAACCGGTCGGACAATAAGATGTAAGGGCCTCGACGAGTGTATTGTCGGTCGGATGCTTCACGCACTGGCCTGCGTTCTGTCCGCCTACCCAGAGCTCCATCACGTTACCTGCAGCCTTTCCGTCGGCTGACTGAAGCGCGAGGTTCTGAAGTGTACCCGTTACAGTTGCGTTCTCATAGAGACGAGGGTCACGCGAGTAGGTCTTTGAGAAACCGCCACGGATTTCCTTGTATGTGTAGAAGAGCTTGTCATATGAGCCCGAAAGACATGTGTATACGTCCCACTTTGAATCGTCTTTGGCCGCAGTATAGCTTTCCTTATACTTGAAGTCTGTATCGTGGTCAAACGGCTTGCCGTCGCTCCAGGGGAACATCTCGATGTATTCGAGTGTCGGGTGGTTGTTGGAACGGTTTACCGACCATGTATTCCAGTTCAGCCAGCTGTATGCACCCTGTGAGCCGTAGATGCTCGCTACCTTGGTCCAGTGGATGTTTTCGGGGGAGTCGTCAAACATATAGCCGCGGCGGTATGCGAGACGATATCCGTCAAGATTCTTTTTCTCTGCCTGCATCAGGTGATAGTAGTCACCGTTCTTCTGGTTCTCGGCCCAGAATTCCTCGAATGCCTGCAGCGCGCGCTGCCAGCGGCTTGCGTCGTAGTTGCCATACCATACGAGGTTTTTCTGCTCAGCCTCAGACGTGCCGTCCATGTAAGGCTCGTTGCTGTTGTAGAGCGGGGAAGCGGCGAGCCAGAGCACCTGTGCCTTCAGTGCCATAACGCCTGCTTTTGTCCAGCGGCCGGTCTGGCGTGAGCTTGACTCTGCATCGTTGCCGTTGTATGCCCAGTAGAGGTCGTCTTTCGCTTCGTCACACCACTTTACTATGGCGTCTACGGTCTGCTCGAAAGTGCAGCGTTCGCCTACACGGCGCTCGCCGTATTCGTCGTTTACTGTCTCTGCGGCGTCACTGATTGTGTGGTCAATGATGGGAAGACCGCCATAGTGGGGGAGTAGGAGCGAGTATCCGAAAGCCTGAAGGGCCTTGGCCTGCGCTATGATATATTTCTTTTCCTTGTCGCTGAGACCCGGGCAACGGTCGATATTCTCCTTCATTATGGATACGAGGTGTACGGTCTGCCATACATAGTCGTTAGAGAAGGAGATAAGGGGATCTTCCTTGGAAGAGAATGTGGCTGTATAGTAGGATGACCATACCTTGCAGCTCGACCAGTGCATCTGATAGATGTCAGTCAGTGCGTCGAGCTTGCCGTTGTAGGGGCTCGCAGCCTGGTTCTTGCCTGAGTTGTTGTAGGGAAGACCGTAATACTGTCTGTTGTAGATACCCGTCAGCAATTGATTTACGTAATCCGGGTTTGCGAAGATACTGTCAAGGTTGGTTGTGCCGCCCGGTGCCTTGTTAAGGAACGCGTTGCCGAGCTGTACCTCATCGGTACATCCGGTGGCTACCATTCCGGCCAGTATCGCTGCGAATATGCTGTGAAATGCTTTCTTCATGATTTCGTGTTTCTTTTTACGATGTTTCGGTTAGAATCCTACCTTAAGACCTACGGTATAAGTACGGGTCAGAGGGTAGTCCGGGCTGCTGCTCGCGCGGTTTTCCGGGTCGCCCCATTTATACTTGGTGAAGGTAAAGAGGTTGTAGGAGCTGAATGAGAGCTGGAGATTCTTGATGCCGAGTTTCTTCTGCCAGGGCATGTTGAAATCGTAGGCCAGCTGGAGCGATTTGCAGCGGAGATAGCTTGCGTCTTTTTCCCAGAGTGTGGATCCTGCATATGTGTGTTTTGCATATGCGAGGGTAGGACGGGGATATTCGGCATTGGGGTTGTCGATGCTCCAGCTGTCGTAGAGGTGTGTCTGGAGAAGACCGCCCTGGCCGTCGCCGGCGGCATTGTAGAACGGCTGCTGGAAAGCACCGCTGATGCTGCGGGTCACATCCCAGGCGCCGGTGAACTGCACTGCGAGGCTGAGACCACGCCAGCTTGCGCCTAAGTTAAGACCGGCAATGAAGCGTGGGTCGTCTGTTTTGCCGAAATCGCGGCTTGCGTCATTGCCGTCGATCTTGCCGTCACCGTTGAGGTCTACGTAGATCGGATCGCCGGGATTAAGCTTTTCGTTGGGCTTGAGCTGCTGGGGGAAGGTGCCTGCACCATACTGTGCTTCGTAGCGTTCTACGGCAGTGTCATCGTAGTAACCCCAGAAGAGCATCTGTGAGCGGGCACCGATACGGTGTCCTACTGTCTTCTGATAGTCATATGTCTGAGGTGCCTGACCGTCGCGGATGATCTTGTTGTCGTTATATGAGAGGTTGAAGCGTGCCCAGTAGCTGAAATTCTTTCCTACGAAGTCGCTCCAGCCTACAGAGAGTTCCCAGCCCCAGCTGTCCACGATACCGTGGTTGGTCATCGCCGGTGTATAACCGAGGATTGTTGATACGGCATTGTTCTGAAGAAGGATGTCGGTACGGTGCTCCTTATAGTAGTCGAAGCTTGTTTTGAGTCGGTCGTTGAAGAACTGGATCTCGACGCCGTAGTTCTGCTTCACTGCATTTTCCCATGTCAGGTCGGGATTGTTCTTCTGCATCTCCCATGCGCCGGGAAGTGTGCCGTAGACGCCGTTACCGATACCGAAGTTGTAGCCGTAGGGATTCTCGCTTGCAGGACGTTCGAGAACGGCACCGCCGTTAACACCGAACGGGTCGGAGAGGTACATGAATCGGCTGCCGCCGATCTTGTCGTTACCTACCTTACCGAGTGTTGCGCGGAACTTCAGGAAGGAGAGCCAGGGCTGAAGGCCTTCCATGAATTTCTCGTTGGTGACAACCCAGCCGATAGAACCTGCGGGGAATGCACCGAAACGCTTTCCGGGTGCGAAGTTCTCAGAACCGTTATAACCGAAGTTGACCTCTGCGAGGTAGCGGTTGTCGTAGTCATATGTGATACGTCCTACAAGGCCGATGTAGCCGCGGGCGATATCGGAGTAGGTACCGGGATAATAGTTCTTGCTCTGGTTGTAGAGCGCGAGGGCTGTCAGGTTGTGGTCGCCGAACTCGCGGTTCCAGTTAAGGCCTGCCTCCACATACCAGTTACGCCATCTTCCGGTCGACGATACCTTGTAGCTTGCTGCCTCCTCGAAGCTTGTGGTGATGAACTCCATGGTGCCGTCAGGCATCATACGCGGTGTTATCGTGGCAGCTCCTGAAGTGAGTTCCTTCTGCTGGTTGAAGCCGCTGTTGTATGATCCCTTCACGCGCAGCGAGAGGTTCTTGGTGATCACGTCGAGCTTCTGGTCTACGATAAGGTCGGTGGTGATGGTGTTTGCAGTGTTGTGGTATGCACCCGGCTGATAGGTGACATATGTCATCGGGCTTGAGCCGATGAAGGGAAGTGTCACTGAGTGGGGGTTGCCTTCAGCGTCATACTCGATGTTGTAGTCAGCGTCGGTGTTGGTGCCGATATAGCGGCCCTGATTGTCGAAACCTGCGCTGGAGAACGGAGTAGCGGCGTAGATAGCCTTCACCATACCTGATGCACCCTGGCCGGTACGCGGCTTGGAGCTGTTGTCGATCTTACCTGACACGTTCACAGTAACCGTAGTGGTAGGAGTGACGTTGATGTCAAGGTTAGAACGGTAGTTGAATCGGTTGTAGCGGTAGTCGAAAGCATAGTCGTCGCGGCCATACTGGTCGAAGATACCATCCTGGCTGAAGAAGCCGGCCGAGATAAAGTAGCGTACACGCTTGTTGCCGCCCGAGATGTTGACGTTGTGCTGCTGCTGGAAAGTAGTCTTCTTAAAGATATAGTCTGTCCATCGCATGTTAGGGAAGCGCACGGAGTTCTGATATCTCTTGATGGGATCATCCTCATTATTCATGAAGCGGGAGATGATCTCGTCGGAAAAGACTGCGCCGCCGCCGTCGCTAAGCATCATGTAGTTGTAGAAGTTTGCATACTCTATTGAGTTTGCCATCTCGATAAGCTTGGTGGGTTGCTGTGCGGAGAAGTTGAGTGAAACGTCGATCTTTGCCTTGCCTTCCTTACCGCGCTTGGTGGTCACAAGGATAACGCCGTTTGCACCGCGCACACCGAACACCGCCGTTGCGGAAGCATCCTTAAGCACTGATATAGACTCGATTTCGTTGGGGTCGATGTCCCACATGTCGCGTTCTACACCGTCGACCTGGATAAGCGGTTTTGCATTGTCTTTGTCGAAAGTGGCTTTACCACGGACGAAGATATCCGCGGCATCAGAACCCGGCTCACCGGAATACTGCACCGTAGACACACCGGAGAGCTGACCGGCGAGGACGTTGTTGACCGAGCTGACCGGAGTACGGGTAAGGTCCTCGTTCTTAATAGAGGAGACCGCACCTGTCATGGTCACTTTCTTCTGGGTACCGAAAGCCACGACCTCGACAGCGTCAAGCATGGCTGAGGATTCCTTCAGAATTACTTTCATGCCGTCTTTGGCTGGCTGTTCCTGTGACTCATAACCTACGTATGAGAACACGAGTTTCGCGCCCGGCTTGCATTTGATGGAGAAATTACCGTCAAGGTCGGTGGAAGTGCCGATGGTGGATTTTGCTACCATGACTGTAGCGCCGATCAAGGGTTCGCCTTGATCGTCAAATACGCTACCTTTCACCACTGTCTCCTGCGCGTAAAGCGCCAACGAAGCAAAAAGACACACCAAGGCCATCCAGAGCCTGCTGCCTCCCTGCATCCGTTTCAATACTGACAAAACGTGATTGTTTTCGTATTTCATGATTAGTTGAATGTGGTTAGTTATTATTGTTTATTGTTTGATTTATTGCTTGTTAGGTTGTTTGTGCTACGGTTGTTGTTTGCTTTATAGGTTAATAAAAAACTGTTTACGTATTCTCTCAAAATCGTTAAAATTCGTAATCAGATAGGTTGTTTCAGGTTAAGTAACCGCAAAGATACAAATAATTTTTAATAAAAATCAAAAAAAATGTGATAATTTTATTTTTTAACATTATTTTTAACAACAAAAAAAAGCGCGCTCCCTAAGGAACACGCTTTAATTATGAAGTTGTTTAGACTTATTTTTTTATTAAGATTTCGTCAGGTTTTCGAGCAGGTTTTGTCTCCTGAAGAAGGAATGATGCGGGCATCATGACTGATGAGAGAGGCAAAAGATGCCGAAAAAGTGGCGGAAGATTGATAAAAAGAATTATATTCTTATCGCTTCTTATTGGTTTTTCTAATTTGTAAATAAGTTTAAACAACTTCTATATCAGGATTTTTACTCCAAATCAATAGCCCGGATTCTGCCATGCATCCTGCTGAGCGGGGGTAAGATTGGAACCATCGTTGTTTCTCAGCTGATCGATGAATGTCTGAGGAATCGGACGGAGCTCGCTCTTTCCGGCCTGAATTTGTGTAGCATCCGGGTTGAAAGCCTTGGCACGCAGTATAAGAGTGTTCGTACGGCTCAGAGTCTCCCAACGCTGCCATTCGCCGATAAGCTCGCGGGTGCGTTCGTTAAGAATGAAGTGGAGAGCCCTTTCATACTGTCCGCTTACGCCGATCTTGGCGAGTACTGCCTCGTCTTCTTCAGGAAGATCATTGGGGAATGACTTAAGCTGAAGGTCTGATGCCGCTGTTGTCCAGTCGAGTTCCGGGTTCGACAGATAATAGGTATTGATGTTGAGGAGGGTCTGGTCGAGCTTCTCTACATTAGCACCCGGCTGTGTGCGGGCTGCTTCGGAACCGTCGATGTAATAGGAACGGTTTTCACCTTCCTTCCAGCTTGCACGCTTACGGATCACGTTGATGTCTTCCATCGCGCCTGCATAGTCTCCCTTACGCACCTTAAGCTCGGCACGCATCAGATAGGTCTCGCCGGAACGTGACATTGTCACGTCGCGGTAGCTGTCGTCAGCCTGGTCCTTTGGACCGTCGCCTGATGTTGTCTTATTGATGTGAGCATACATGTTGCAACGAGGTGTGCTCTTGAAGTTGTCGCGAACCCATTCGCCGTTCTGATAGAGAATACCTGCGACAGGAACCCACTGGTTCTTCTGCTCTGTAAAGTGACCGTCAGTAGGAGTGTTCTCTCCCTTACCCCATGCGGGAAGACGGCCGGCATCATCCCTGAATGTAGGATTCTGCTGCTGCGCGCCGAATGTGTAGTTGTCATAGGTATGGTCATTCTTCTTGTTTAGGATGAAGATGATGGCTGGATCTCCGAGAGCGATCTGCTGAGGCTGATCAGCTACGTTCTTATTTGTGTTCGCACCCATTACAGTACGGAATGTCTTCCACAGACGGGCGTCTGCCACGTGGTCGTATACACCATAGGCATATTCAGTAGGAACGCAACGCTGGAAGTCCTTGCCGCCGGTCACGTAGCCACGGGCTACCCAGCCGCCTCCATAGTTGGAGAACTGGCTATGGAAGTAGTAGAGGGTACGGTTACCGTAACGTCCCTTGGTGTTGCTGTTGGCGTTAGACGGAGATGCCATGATGATCTCTGATGTAGACTCTATAGGACAGTCGACACCTGTATAGTTCGCATAGAGGTCGCTGTAGTTGTCTACGAGAGGATGCTGAGCGATTGCGTAGTCGCATGCCTTGATGGCTTCCTCGATATCAGCTTCTTTATATTTCGCATTCCATGAGTCGTTACGTTCCGACACGCGGAAGAGGAGAGCCTTGGCAAGCCAGTGGGCTGCTGTAGACTTACACCATGTGATTCCCTTTCCGAAACGGTCGTCCTCACCCTGGAATGTTTCGTAAGCAGTGCGGAGGTCGCTGATTACCTGCGCCCAGCATTCTTCCGGAGTGGCATCATCGAAATTACGGATTACACCCTCGGGAACGGAAGTCTGAAGCACACAATGTCCGTACTGCGCTACGAGGCGATAGTAGTTGTAGCCACGGAGGAAGTATGCGCTGCCGAGTGCCCAGCGGCGGGTTGCTTCATCCTTGAATACATCATTGGCTTTGGCTATGATGATATTGCAGGATGCGATACCGTAATACATCTCGTTCCAGAGGCCGTCGACTGTAGGACAGTTGGCGTTAGGAGCGCCGACCTCTTTTGTATAGTTGAGGGGGCTAAGGTTGTTGTTATATTCATTCCAGGGCTGGGAAGTATTGTCATTGCCCATGGTGAACTCATCGGTACCATACATCGTGATACCGTAGGCCCATTCGTAGCCGAAATGCCAGCGGATGTTGCCGTAAAGGGAGATGACGAGCTTCTCCAGACCCTCGGGGGTATTAAAGTAGTCGGTATCGTAGGCTGTGGTCTGCTCCTCGTCGAGGAAGCTTTCGGCGCAGGACGGCATTGAAATCACCGCGCAAGCCATGGCAGCACCTACAAGATATTTATTTAGTTTCATTATTGTCTTGTTTTAAATTGAGTTGATGACTTAGAAGCCGAGTTCAAGACCGAACACGAAGCTGCGGTTGTAGAATGTATCGTTGGTGTCAAGGTCATATCCCTTGATGGCCTGATAGAAGCTGAAGGGGTTGATGCACTGTGCATAAACTCTCGCGTTCTTTAATGTAGCCTTGGAGATGAGTTCCTTCGGGAAGTTGTAGCCGAGAGAGATGTCGCGCATCATGATATATCCGCCCTTGCGGAGACCGAGGATTCCGGCAAACGGGTCGGTGGCACCTGCTGATGCCTGGCCGAGGATAGGCTTCTGATAGTAAGCTCCTGTATTTTCCGGTGTCCAGTAGTCTACGACGTTCTGGTTGGCATGTGCGGTCATGGGCTGTGCATATGCGTCTACGCTGTAGCCGAGACGTCCGATGATCTGGAAGCCGAGCTCGATTCCCTTCCATGAGAAGTTGTTGCTCCAGCCGAGTGTCCACTGAGGACTTGAGTTGCCGATGATCACACGGTCCTCGTCGGTCATCTTATAGTCGTTTGTCTGGTCTTTCGGGCGGACGTTACCGGGAGTGAAGTTGTAGCCGTTGGCATTCCATTTTTCCATCTCCGCACGGTCTTCAGGAGTGTCCTGCCAGATGCCGAGGTTGTCATAGCCGTAGATCACGCCGATCTCATGTCCGATAAACCATTTGTTCTGGATGTCATCTTCCTTGCCGTTGGCAAGTTCGTCGATGCGGTTCTTCTGATATGCCATGTTGAGGTTGGTCTCCCACTGGAAGTCACCTGCGATGACAGGGAAGGCGTTGATGGTAAGCTCGACACCGTGGTTGGATGTCTTGCCGACATTTGCCCATGTTGTGCTGTAGCCTGTGATGCTCGGGATGTTCATCTGCATCAGCAGGTCGTTGGTCTTCGACCAGTAGAATTCAAGTGAACCGCCGATACGGTTGTTGAGGAATCCGTAGTCAAGACCAAGGTTCCACTGGGTTGTCTTTTCCCATCCGAGGTCGGTGTTTGCCAACGGATTGTGGATGTTGTAGTAGTCCTCTGATGTTGAATAAGCCGGAGTGGAACCGGTGCCGAAGGGGAGGAACATCTGAGAGATTGTACCCTTTGTAGCGTACAGACTCACAGCCGCGTTGCCGGTCACACCGACACCGAGACGAACCTTAAGGTTGTTGAGCCAGTAGAGCTGGCTCATGAAGTCTTCCTGATCAAGACGCCATGCTACTGCCATTGAGGGGAAGAAGTCCCACTTATGCCCTGGAGCAAGCTGTGAGGCACCGTCCCAGCGCCCTGATGCAGTAAGAAGGTAACGCTCGTCATAGTTGTAGGTCACACGGATCATGTAAGACTCGAGAGATGACTCCTTGAAGCCTGAACCCATGCTTGCGCCGTTGTTGGCGTCTGTGATGGAAGCGGAGCCCATATTGTTCCAGAGGTATGAATCCTTCGGAATGTTGTGGTTGGTCATCGAGGAGTTCTCATAGTTGTATTTCGAAGCGGTCTGCAGCAATGTAAGACCTACGTTGTGCTTCCCTGCGAATGTGTTGTTGTAGTTGATGAGGTTGTCGAGAGTCCATGAGAATGCTCTCTGGTTCTCGAGGCTTGCCATGTTCTTACCGGGTTGGCCGTCAGACTGGATTGTATAGGAAGACATTCCGTCGATCCAGCTGCCTGCACGGTAGTGACGGTAGTCAGGTCCGAACGCGATCTTGTAGGTAAGACCCTTGAGCGGGCTCCAGATCTCGCCGAACTTGACTGTAGCTGCGAAGTTTCCAAGTGCGCGGAAGCTCTGGCGACGGTATTTCTGATGTTCAAGCTCGCCTACGATGGTATACTGGGCGTTCTCACCGCCGGGGTAGAGGATGATGTCGCCGTTGGCATCATACATGGGTGCATAACGGTAGAATGTCTTTGCCAGACCATAGATGGAGGTCGGTACAGACTTTGAACGTGCGTGAGCTCCTGACAGACCGTAGTCCTGTTCGCCCCACGAAGCGTTGATGCTTGCGTCGATCTGCATCCACTTCACCGGAGTGATGCGTGTGGTCACCTTGCCGGTGTAGCGCTTATACCACTGACCCTTCTGAGTACCCTGGTTGTCAAGATAACCGAAAGATGCGTATGCGTTCATCTTGTCTGTACCGCCGGAAGCTGATACGGTGTGTTCCTGAGTTACGCCCGTACGTGTGTAGAGGTCGGTCCAGTCATAGTCGATCACTGCGGAAGGATCCCATGTGCCGGCTGCCCAGCCGCGCATCACGTTGTCGCGTGAGGTCTGGCCGTCGAGCGGAGAGTCGAAGATTACCATATCGTTCTCCTTTGTAGGACTGTTGGGATGAGCGTATGTGTTCGGGTCAAGGTTGTAGGCTGCCCAGCGGCGGAAGTTGATGAACTCCGCAGCTGTCATGGAAGGAGAGCGGTCTACAATCTTTGATGTTGTTACGGAGCCGGAGTAGTTAAGGCTGAACTGTCCTGACTTACCTCCTTTTGTAGTGATGATGACAACGCCGTTAGCACCGCGTGAACCATAGATAGCGGTAGCGGATGCATCCTTAAGGATGTCGATAGCCTCGATGTCGCGGGGGTTGATAGACTCGATACCGCCTGACTGCAAGGGCACACCGTCTACAACATAAAGAGGATCGTTTGTCGCGGAAAGTGAGCGGTTACCGCGGATACGGATCGAACCCATCTCACCGGGACGCTGGTTGGTGGTGATGTCGACACCGGCAGCCTTACCCTGAAGGGCTTCGAGAGCGTTGCTTACGGGGCGGGAGTTAAGTGTCTCTGAGTCAACTCGTGTGAGGGCGCCTGTGACGTCGCTCTTTTTCTGTACGCCGTAGCCGACTACGATGAGATCTTCAAGAATCTCGGAATCTTCCCTCATCACTATGTCGATCACCGAACGGTCGCCTACCTTGGCTTCCTGAGATACACAGCCGACATAGCTGAAGACGAGAACTGAATTGTGGGTGACGTTCTTAAGCGTATAGACGCCATCGAAGTCGGTTGATGTGCCGTTGGTAGATCCCTTGGCTACTACGGTTACGCCGATCATTGGGTCACCGTTTTCGTCAAGCACCTTACCTGTCACCTGTTTGCCCTGAGCGGATGCCGATAGGCTCACCACTGCCATGAGGGCCACAAACAGGAATCGGCGGCATATCGCCGCGATTCCTGAACTTTCCTTACGGTAGTTCATAATTAGATGTGGTTAGTGTTGTAAATTATTAGGTTAATATTAGTTATTTAAATGCAAAACTTAATTTGTCTCAGTTTTCACGGCACAAAATGATAAATTTTGGTAGGTCTAAATATGGATACACATACTAAGCAAATGCAAAATTAAACAAAAATTTACAATTACCCCCCCCCATTTAGTTAAAGTATGTTAAAGACTTTAAATTTCTGAAATAAAAATTCTCCTCATCTGCACAGTGATTTTTAGAATTCCAAATAGCTCCAGCCATAGATGACCTATGTACAAAAAAAGAATTGAGAATTTAGCAGTGAGCAAATAATTCTCAATTCCAAAAAGCTTCAGCAGTAGATGACCTATGTTCAAAAATAAGAATTGAGAATTTAGCAGTGAGCAATAATTCTCAATTCTAAATTCTCAATTCTAAATTATTTCCCAGGTCACTCCCACTCAATTGTGGCTGGCGGTTTGGAGGAGATATCGTAGACCACGCGGTTGATGCCGCGCACCTTGTTGATTATCTCGTTGCTTACCTTAGCGAGGAATTCGTAGGGGAGATGTACCCAGTCGGCGGTCATACCATCGGTGGAGATGACGGCGCGAAGGGCACAGCAGCGCTCATATGTGCGTTCGTCGCCCATAACGCCAACGCTCTGTACCGGCAGAAGGATAGCGCCTGCCTGCCATACCTGGTCATAAAGTCCGGCCTCACGGAGGTTGCTGATGAATATATCGTCGGCCTGCTGAAGCACATGTACCTTCTCGGCGGTCACTTCACCGAGGATACGGATTCCGAGACCGGGACCGGGGAAGGGGTGGCGCCCAAGAAGCTGAGGATCTATGCCGAGAGCCTTACCCACACGACGCACTTCATCCTTGAATAACAGACGAAGTGGTTCTACGACTTTCAGGTTCATCTTCTCGGGAAGACCGCCTACGTTGTGATGCGACTTGATGGTGCAGGATGGACCGTTGACGCTGACGCTCTCTATCACGTCCGGATAGATGGTGCCCTGTGCGAGCCAGCGCGCGCCGTTGAACTTCTGAGCCTCCTCGTTGAAGACCTCAACGAAGTCGCGGCCGATGATCTTACGCTTCTGCTCAGGATCCGTGACACCGGCGAGATCTGTGTAGAACCTTTCGCTTGCGTCTACTCCCTTCACATTAAGGCCCATGCCTTTGTACTG
>JAIEBK010000049.1:7558-15806 GCA_029070945.1 Muribaculaceae bacterium | reverse complement strand
CGGGTATGTCGGTTATGGTGTCACCATGACTCATCCACACCTGAGTGGGAGAGGGAAGACCTGTCATCAATGGATCTTCGGCATCAACCACCGTAAGCATCGCACGGCCATATTCACGGCTTGGAGCACCCTTTACGGTGCCTCCTGACATCTGGGCGAGAAGCTGAGCTCCATAACAAACTCCAAGCAGAGGTAGTTTTCCCTTGAAGGCGTCAAGAGAAGGTTTGGGAGCCTCCGGATCATTGACTGAGTAGGGGCTTCCGGAAAGGATAACACCTTTCACGTCGGCATCGATCTCCGGCGCCTTGTGGTAGGGATGGATCTCGCAATACACGTTGAGCTCACGGATGCGTCGTGCGATCAGCTGAGTATACTGCGACCCAAAATCTAATATCAGTATCTTTTCCAATTTGGTTTATAATTGTTTAAATTGTTTAAAAAGTTTAGGTGGTGATATTTAGATAGGTGGTGGTTTAAGAATCTGGTCGGGTGAGATACTCAATGTACGATTTCCTTACAGAATTAATCAGATATCCGACATATGAAAACTTGTGCCTTATTGAATCCAAGTCATTTTGGTCAGTGTAACCTAAGTCTACGCATAACTGTATCTGACTGAATGCTTCCATAAGAGATCCATATGAAATCTCTAAGAAATGGATTTTTTCTTTGAAAGATATTCTACCGCATCCTTCAGCAATATTGGACGTAATGGATATGGCAGCCCTTCTCAATTGGGTCCCTAAGCCAAAGCGTTCTTCCTTTGGAAGCTCGCAGACGATTTTATATATATCGACAACGAGTCTTCTCGCTTCCTGGTATGCAATTAACCTTTCAAAAGAAAAAACCTCCATTTCTTTCTAAATGCCAACAGGGATTAAACTTCTTAAACTCCCTAAACCTTCTAAACTAATTCCCCCTGGTATAGTTGGGTGCTTCCTTGGTTATGGTCACGTCGTGGGGATGGTTTTCGATGACTCCGGCAGAGGTTATCTTCACGAACTTCGCGTCATGGAGACGGTCGATGTTCGGTGCGCCGACATACCCCATACCGCTGCGTAGTCCTCCTACAAGCTGATAAACCGTCTCGCTGAGAGTACCTTTATACGGCACGCGGGCCTCGATTCCTTCCGGCACGAACTTGCTGCTGTCGGTCTTCTCGCTCTGGAAGTAGCGGTCTTTTGAACCGGCCTGCATCGCGGAGATGGAACCCATGCCACGGTATGACTTGAACTTACGTCCGTTGTAGATGATGGTCTCGCCAGGAGACTCCTCGGTGCCTGCGAACATAGATCCCATCATAACGCTGTCGCCGCCGGCTGCAAGAGCCTTCACAACATCGCCGGAATAACGTAGACCACCGTCTGCGATCACGGGAACACCAAGTGCGTGTGCGGCCTTCGCAGCCTCGAAAATAGCGCTGAGCTGTGGAACTCCTACACCTGCCACTATACGGGTAGTGCAGATCGAACCCGGACCGATACCTACCTTGATACCGTCAGCTCCGGCCTCGATGAGGAATTTTGCGGCGTCTGCCGTAGCGATATTGCCGACAACTACATCGATATCAGGATAAGCGGCCTTCACTTTCTTGAGAGTGTTGACCACATTCTGGCTGTGACCGTGAGCCGTATCGATCACTACAGCGTCAGCTCCGGCCTCGACAAGTGCCTTGACGCGGTCGAGAGTGTCGGAAGTAACGCCGACTCCGGCTGCCACACGGAGACGTCCCTTGCTGTCTTTGGCGGCATTTGGATAGTCCTTGATTTTTGTGATGTCACGATAGGTGATAAGGCCTACGAGTTTGCCTTTTTCATCTACGACAGGGAGTTTCTCGATCTTATGCTTCAGAAGTATCTCGGAAGCCTCGGAAAGAGAGGGATTGGTGGTGGTGATGAGATTTTCCTTGGTCATCACATCCTTAATAAGGATACCCATGTCTTTCTGGAAACGAAGGTCACGGTTGGTCACTATACCCTCGAGTTTTCCTTCTGCGTCTACCACAGGGATGCCTCCGATATGGTTGTCATGCATGAGCTGCAGCGCGTCGCCTACGGTCTGATCGCCATGTATGGTCACCGGATCATAGATCATACCAGACTCGGCGCGTTTCACGCGGCGAACCTGATCGGCCTGGGCCTGGATGCTCATGTTCTTGTGGATTACTCCGATGCCGCCCTGACGGGCGATGGCAATGGCCATGTCAGACTCTGTGACGGTATCCATCGCAGCAGAGACGAAAGGTATGTTGAGGGGTATGTTGCGGGAGAAGCGTGTTGCGAGTTTCACTTCGCTCGGAATTACCTCGGAATATGCCGGGATAAGCAGGACATCATCGAATGTCATGCCTTCAAGAGCTATTTTTTCATCTAAAAAACCCATATGTTCAATAAGTTTAAATGGTTTATATGGTTTATATGGTTCAAAAAGTTAAAAAGTTTCAAGTTTAAATGACGAAGTTGTTTAGACTTATGTATGAAAATTCTAAACATTCTAAACTCTATAAACCTATTAAACATTAATTTAGAAAGCCTTGAGGGCTTCTGAGATCATGATGGTCTGGGAGCGGTCGGGACCTACGGAGATGATACCAACCTTGGTGCCGGTCAGCTCCTCGATCTTCCTGACGTATGCCTTGGCGGCCTCGGGAAGTTCGTCATAGCTGCGGCAGCCTGTGATGTCTTCTTTCCAGCCTTCCATCTCGATATATACAGGCTTGCATTTAGCAAGCATATGGATAGTGGATGGGGGAGCCATCACTTCCTTGCCGTCAAGTTCGTAACCAACGCAGATCTTCACCTTGTCAAGACCTGAGAGGACATCGAAGAGCATCAGCGCCCAGTAGTCGATACCGGCCAGACGGGATGTGTAGCGGGCCACGACAGCGTCAAACCAGCCGATACGGCGGGGTCGACCTGTAACTGTGCCGTATTCATGGCCACGCTCGCGGATCTCATGAGCTGTTTCGTCGAAGAGTTCAGTGGGGAAGGGTCCTTCACCTACACGGGTACAGTAGGCCTTTGCCACTCCTACCACATTTTCGATCCATTTAGGAGCTATGCCTGCGCCCTGCGAGATGCTGGCGGCCGAAGGGCAGGATGAAGTGACGTAGGGATATGTGCCGTGGTCGATACAGAGCATCATGCCCTGAGCACCCTCGAAAAGGATCTTGGCATCGCTGTGGATAGCGTCGTCGATGAGGAGGCTGGTGTCGCAGATACGTGGACCGAGCACTTTCGCTATCTCCATATACTGGTCATAGACCTGCTGATAGTCGAGAGGTTCGAGACCATACATCTTAAGTTCCATATTCTTTACCTCAAGGGCGGCCTTGAGACGCTCCGCGAAATATTCCGGATCCAGGAGGTCGCCCATGCGGAGGCCGATACGTGAATACTTGTCGGTGTAAGCCGGACCGATGCCCTTCTTGGTAGTGCCGATCTTGGCTTCTCCCTTGAGGTTTTCGCTTGCTCCGTCGAGCATGCTGTGCCATGGCATCACCATGGCTGCCCTGTCGGATATGTAAAGCTGGTAATCCGTTATGCCCTGGTCATGGAGTTTCTGGAGTTCCGCGATCACGGATACGGGGTTTACTACCATTCCGTTGGCCATAACGTTGACGGTCTTCGGGTTGAAGATACCAGAAGGAATGCTCTGGAGAGAGTATTTGTGTCCGTCAAACATCACCGAGTGTCCTGCGTTGTTGCCACCCTGGTAGCGCACCACCATGTCGGCGCGGCATGCGAAGTAATCGGTGATCTTTCCTTTGCCCTCGTCTCCCCACTGGGAGCCGGTGACGACTAATCTTTCTGACATATTAATTTAGAATTGAGAATTTAGAATTGAGAATTTAATTTAATTGAGAATGGAGAATTATGAATTGAGAATAATTCAAGGCAATGTAATTCTCCATTCTCCATTCACAATTCTCAATTAGTTAATACCATTTCTTTTGTAGATATAATCGACGTTCTTTAGGTAATAGTCAAGAGTGAAGCAGGCTTCGAGTTCTTCGGGGGTGAGCATCTCCATGACTGCCGGAGTCTGGAGCAGAAGATCCTTGTAGTTGCTGTTGGTGGCCATAGCCTTCATGGCAACCGGCTGAACAGTGTCGTATGCCTGCTCGCGCACCCATCCCTTGCCGATGAGGGCATTCATCACACGCTGTGCGAAGATGACGCCGTTGGTCATATAGATGTCTGCTCTCATCTTGTCTTCAAATATGGTGAGATTCTCGAGTATACCCATCATGCGGTTGAGCATATAGTCGAGAAGGATTGTTGCGTCAGGCATGATGATACGCTCGGTGGCGGAGTGGGAGATGTCACGCTCGTGCCAGAGGGCCACGTTCTCATATGCTGTCGCCATGTAGCCGCGCATCACGCGGGCACATCCGCATATGTTCTCGCTGCCGATAGGATTACGCTTGTGGGGCATGGCGCTTGAGCCCTTCTGTCCTTTGCCGAAGGCTTCCTCCACTTCATGCACCTCGGTGCGCTGAAGGTTGCGCACCTCCATTGCCATCTGCTCGAGGCTTGACGCGATAAGCGCGAGGGTTGCCATATAATAGGCATGACGGTCACGCTGTATCACCTGAGTGGAGACATCGGCCGAGTTGATGCCGAGGTGCTCGCACACATAGTCCTGGATAAACGGCGGAATGTTGGCGAAATTGCCGACAGCTCCGCTGAGTTTTCCTACCTCTACGCCGGCAGCTGCAAGGTTGAAACGCTCTACGTTGCGCTTCATCTCGGCAAGCCAGAGCACCCACTTCAGGCCGAAGCTCGTGATGTCGGCGTGGATGCCGTGTGTACGGCCTATGCAGGGGAGATTCTTGAAGCGGATAGCCTGTTTCTTAAGCATCTCGCAGAATTTCTCGAGATCTTCGCGGATTATCTCGTCGGCCTGCTTGAAGAGATATCCGTTGGCTGTATCCACTACGTCGGTCGATGTGAGACCGTAGTGAACCCACTTGCGTTCCTCACCGAGGCTTTCGCTGACGGCGCGGGTAAAGGCTACTACATCGTGGCGCGTCTGCACCTCGATCTCCTTTATGCGGTCAATATCGAAGGTAGCCTTATCCCAGAGTTTTTTTACGTCTTCCTCAGGGATAACACCGAGTTTGCTCCAGGCCTCGGCAGCCAGAATCTCCACCTTCAGATAGGCGTCGAATTTATTCTTTTCAGTCCAGACGCGACGCATCACGTCTCTTCCGTATCTGTCTGTCATTTCTAATATTGTTAGTAGTAGGGACGCACGGCTCGTGCGTCCGTGTGTCGCTGAAGGTCATAGGTAATCCTTCTGAGTGCGGACGCACGAGCCGTGCGTCCCTACCAGTTTATTTGAATGAATTAAGCATTGAGGGAATGTTTTCCAATATCGCTGCGGTAGAAAAGTCCTTCCTTTGCAGCTTTCTTCGCGTCGGCATATGCATTGGCGGCAGCTTCCGTAAGGTCCTTACCCTTACCGGTCACCATAGCCACTCGTCCTCCGGCGCTCTGAAGTTTTCCGTCTTTCAATGCTGTGCCCATATGATACACCTTCGAGCATCCTTCGAAGTCGAGTTCGACGCCTTTCTGATAGCTGCCCGGATATCCGTCTGAGGCAAGAACGACACCGAGACATGCGTCGTCACTCCACTTCGTCTCGTGATCCGCCCTGTCTATCGCTGAGTCGAAAAGATCATATATGTCGCTCTCAAGGCGTGGAAGAACCACTTCAGTCTCCGGGTCGCCGAAGCGTGCGTTGAATTCGATTACCTTCGGACCATCCTTAGTGAGGATAAGGCCGCCATAGAGTATGCCGGTATAGTCAATTCCTTCATCGGCGAGACCGTCTGCCGTACGCTGAAGTATTTCCCTGAGCGCTTTCTCCCTGACATCGTCAGAGATGAAAGGGAGGGGAGAATATGCTCCCATGCCTCCTGTGTTCGGTCCCTTATCGCCGTCGTAGGCACGTTTGTGGTCTTGTGCGAGTGCGAGAGGGTAGACTTTCCGTCCCCCTACCGCGCACATGAAGGAGAATTCCGGGCCGTCGAGGAATTCCTCGATCAGCACGCGTCCCTGACCGAATGCCGAGTCAAGAAGCATATCCTTAAGGGCTGCGTCCGCTTCCTCACGTGTAGTGGCTACCACCACACCTTTTCCGGCTGCCAGTCCGTCGTATTTGATGACTGTCGGCAGCGGAAGGCTTTCGGCATATGCCTTGGCGTCCTCATAGCGGTCAAAGCTCTTGTAGAAGCCGGTGGGAACACCGTATTTCTCCATTATTTCCTTAGCGAACTCCTTGCTTGACTCAATACGGGCGCCTGCTTTAGTCGGGCCGAAGATACGCAGCCCTTCAGCCTTGAATGCGTCGGCGACTCCTGCCGCAAGCGAGGCTTCAGGACCTACTACCGTCAGATCAACATGTTTTTCCTTGGCAAAATCAACAAGATCCTTGATGTCGGTCACTCCGATGGGCACACATGTGGCATGCTTGGCCATTCCCGGATTGCCGGGGGCTGCGTAGATCTTCTGCACACGCGGACTGCGTGACAGGGCGTCGACGATAGCGTGTTCGCGTCCTCCGCTTCCTATTACCAGCACTGTCTTGCCGGGACGTATCTCTTCTTCGCGACCTGACTGCATTTTCGGAAGCTGCAACGGATCTTCCTGAGCCGGAAGAGCGGGATTAATGAAATGATGTGTTTCCATTCTATATCAATGCTTGAAATGACGCATGCCGGTGAAGAGCATGGTGAGTCCTTTCTCATTAGCCTTGTCGATCGATTCCTGGTCGCGAATCGAGCCGCCGGGCTGTACGATGGCTGTGACTCCTTTGTCGGCTACAAGCTCAACGGTATCTCCAAACGGCAGGAATCCGTCGCTGCCGAGCACGAGCCCTTCGGTGTTGCCGGATGCAAGAGCCTGTTCGAGTGCGATATCTGCCGAACCGACACGATTCATCTGGCCGGCACCGACACCGAGTGTCATACCACCCTTGACTATTACGATAGCGTTGCTCTTCACGTGCTTCACGATGCGCCATGCGAAGTTCATGTCCTTAAGCTCCTGTTCAGTCGGCTTTTTCTCGGTGACAGTCATGTCTGCAGTGACGTCTTTAGTAGTAGTGTCAGCATCCTGCACGAGCAGACCGCCGTTAATGCCTACATACTGACGCTGTGCCTCGCGTGAGCCGTCCATCTTAACCTCCAGAACTCTGAGATTCTTCTTGGTCTTGAGCAGTTCGAGAGCGTCATCGTCGAAAGCCGGAGCCATCACGATCTCCAGGAAAATAGGCTTCATGGCCTTGGCAACCTCAAGGGTGAGGGGACGGTTCATGGCGACGATACCGCCGTAGATGCTGACCTTATCTGCTTCGTAGGCTTTCTGCCATGCCTCCTCGATTGTTGCTCCTACTGCCGCGCCGCAGGGATTCATATGCTTGAGTCCTACACAGAATGGCTCGTCAAACTCGCGTACGATGTTGAGGGCCGCGTTGGCATCCTGGATATTGTTGTAGCTTAGCTCCTTGCCATTGAGCTGCTTTGCGCTCAGCAGCGAGTAGGATTCCTCTTCCGGAGCCTTGTAGAGTGCAGCCTGCTGGTGGGGATTTTCTCCGTAGCGAAGAGTCTGCACACGGTCGAAGGAGAGGAAGAGCTTCTCCTCAAGACCTGCCTTCTCGCGCATAAAGGCGGCGATGTGGCTGTCGTAGAGCGCTGTGTGGGTGTATGCTTTGGCAGAGAGTTTGAAGCGAGTTTCGAGTGTAGTGTCGCCGGTAGCGCGTATTTCCTCGATGATCTTTGAGTAATCATCCGGATCACAAACCACAGTCACTGAAGCGAAGTTCTTGGCCGCGCTGCGGAGCATGGAGGGGCCGCCTATGTCGATATTCTCGACTGCGTCAGCCAATGTCACTCCTTCTTTAGCGATGGTGGCCTCGAAGGGATAGAGGTTGACGCATACCATCTCGATGGTCTCGATACCGTTGGCCGCGATCTCCTCCATATGTGCCTGAACGTCACGGCGTGCCAGCAGGCCGCCGTGCACCTTGGGATGAAGTGTCTTGACACGGCCTTCACAGATCTCCGGAAATCCGGTCACGTCGCTGATGTTGATGATCTTAAGTCCGGCGTCACGGAGTGCCTTCATGGTGCCTCCGGTGGCGATGATCTCCCAGCCCATTTCCTGGAGCTGACGGGCGAAATCCACTACGCCGCGCTTGTCGCTTACGCTGATAAGTGCTCTCATTATTTTGTTTTTGAGTT
>JAIEBK010000049.1:1781-7458 GCA_029070945.1 Muribaculaceae bacterium | reverse complement strand
TTTTCGAGGATCTCGATGGCTTTGGCCGCGTCTTTCCCGTCAAGGGCGAGCACCATGCCGATACCCATGTTGAAGATGTTGAACATCTCGCGATGAGGCACTTTGCCATACTTCTCGAGAAGACGGAATACCGGAAGGATCTCCCAGCTGCCTTCTTTCACCTCGATGCCCTGACCCTCGTGGAGGATACGGGGTATATTTTCGTCAAATCCGCCTCCCGTGATGTGTGCCACGCCGTGTACATCCACGTTGCGGATGACGTCAAGTACAGGTTTCACATAGATGCGGGTAGGAGTGAGGAGCATCTCACCGAGTGTCTTATCTCCTGTCTCCTCATATTTCTTGTCGAATTCGAGCCCTGCATCGGCTACTATCTTACGTACGAGAGAAAATCCGTTGGAGTGAACTCCTGAAGAGGCTATGCCTACAAGCACATCGCCGGTCTTCACTTTGCTTCCGTCGATGAGATTGCAGCGGTCTACGGCACCTACGGTGAATCCGGCGATGTCATAGTCGCCGGGCTGATACATGCCGGGCATCTCGGCAGTCTCGCCGCCGATGAGAGCGCATCCGGCCTGACGGCAGCCTTCCGCAACGCCAGCCACTATCGCCTCTACTACTGCAGGCTCATTCTTGCCGACTGCGACATAGTCAAGGAAGAAAAGGGGTTCCGCGCCCTGCGCGAGAACATCGTTGACGCACATTGCGACGGCATCGATACCGATCGTGTCGTGTTTGTCCACGGCGAAAGCTATCTTGAGTTTTGTGCCTACGCCGTCTGTGCCGCTGACAAGGATCGGTTCCTTATATCCGAGGCTTGCGAGGTCGAACATACCCCCGAAAGCTCCGATGTTGCCCATCACGCCCGGGCGGTTTGTGCTTGCCACATGCTTCTTGATGCGGCTCACCACTTCATATCCGGCTTCAAGATTCACGCCGGAGGCTTCATATGATTTAGCCATAACCTATATATAATTTTGACTGGTAGGGACGCACGGCTCGTGCGTCCGTGGAATGTCATTTGACGATTCTGAAATATATGCTTTAGTTAGATGCATCGGACGCACGAGCCGTGCGTCCCTACCACATGTCTGTTTATTTACGGAAGTATTTCACTGCATTGGCGAATAGGTTCTGTCGTTTGTCGCCGTGGATATTCTTGAAGAGACCGTCGTCGTAACGCTCCGAGTGTCCCATCTTGCCGAGGATCTGTCCGTCCGGGCTTATGATGCCTTCGATGGCGTCAGTAGATCCGTTTGGATTGAACGGGCTTGTCATCGTTGCGTTGCCTGCCGCGTCAGCATACTGGAACGCTATCTGACCTGCCTCTGCAAGCTGCTTCACGAGTTCGGCGCTCGCCGTAAACTTACCTTCGCCGTGCGATACTGCAATTGAGTGAAGCTGGCCGATCGAGAATCCGTCGAGCCATGGCGATGCCACGCTGCCTACACGGGTGACGGCGATCTGGGATATATGACGGTTTATGTCGTTGCGGAAGAGTGTCGGGCTCTCTGCCGATAGTTCACCGATCTTGCCGAAGGGGAGGAGTCCCGACTTCACAAGAGCCTGGAACCCGTTACAGATTCCGATGACAAGGCCGCCGCGCTTCAGAAGGCGTTCGATAGCTTCCTTCACCGCATCGTTCATTATGACGCTTGCGATAAACTTACCGCTGCCGTCAGGCTCGTCGCCGAGAGAGAAACCGCCGCTGAAGGCAAGCACATGGCAGTCATCTATCATCCTTGCCATGGTAGCCACTGACTCACGTGTCTGTTCCGGGGTCTGGTTGCAGAATACGCTTGTGGTGCATTCCGCTCCCTCACGGCTGAAGGCACGGATCATATCATAGTCGCAGTTGGTGCCGGGGAAT
This sequence comes from Muribaculaceae bacterium, assembly GCA_029070945.1. Taxonomy (GTDB): domain Bacteria; phylum Bacteroidota; class Bacteroidia; order Bacteroidales; family Muribaculaceae; genus Lepagella. The sequence continues at coordinate 5,588 of JAIEBK010000049.1, read as the reverse complement.
ACAGGGAGGTATACCACAGGATGCTCGACAGGATCTCCGGGCCAGACCATCTTATTCTCGCCGGACGTGGCGTTCTCAGCCACACCCTTGGTGTCTGCATGGTTAGGGTAGATCTCGTTGAAGCGTGCGCTGTTGGCTTCCTTAAGAAGTGAGATCTCCTTGCGGTTGCCGTTTATGTCAAGTATCGGGTCGGCGATCGTAGCTCCTACGGCACGGTATTCGCTGCCGAGTTTTTCTGCACTTTCCACGAGAATGGCGCCGTAATTCCATTTATAGAGATCCGCTTCCGGATATTCTATCACTGCTCCGATTTCGTTGCCGAAGCTCATCTTTGCCACGGCTTCTCCGAGACCTCCGAATCCAAGAGCATATGCCGCCTTGATGCGGCCTGCCTTTATATCTTCGTGTATTGCTGCGAAGTTTTTCTTGAGTGCGTCGGTGTCAGGCATTCCGTTGTCAAGAGGTCTGGCCTCGAGAAGATAGAGTGTGTCACCTGCTTCCTTGAACTCAGGGCTGATCACATCGCGCGCGTCGACGGGGACGATTCCAAAAGCTATCAGCGTAGGAGGAACCGAGATATCGGCGAATGTTCCGCTCATAGAGTCCTTACCGCCGATAGAGGGGAGTCCGAACTCTTTCTGCATCTTAAGCGCGCCAAGAAGCGCGGCTGCCGGCTTTCCCCACGATTTGTCTGTGTGCATGCGTTCGAAGTATTCCTGGTAGGAGAAACGCATACGTGTGGTGTCGCCACCGGCGGCGGCCACTTTCGCAACCGCTTCCACTACTGCGTAAGCGGCTCCATGGTAGGGACTCCATTCGCTGATGAATGGATTGAAACCATAAGCCATCATGCTTGCAGTATTGGTAAAGCCTCCTGTCGGGAGTTTCTGCACACTTACCTGAGTTTCTGTTCCCTGTGTCTTGCCGCCGAAAGGCATAAGCACAGTTGAAGCGCCGATGGTAGAGTCGAACATCTCTATGAGTCCCTTCTGTGATGTGACGTTTTCGTCTGCAAGCATCTCTTCGAATGAGGCCGGAGCCTTATGGGGCATATCGGAAGTTACGGCGCCTATTTTTACGGTAGCCTTGCGGGTAGCGCCGGCTGAGTCGATGAACTCACGGCTCAGGTCAGCCACGACTTCTCCGTTCATCATCATACGCATGCGTCCGCGGTCGGTGACATCTGCCACGTGCGTCACCTCAAGATTTTCCTCATGGCAGTATTTGATGAATTCCTCCATGTCTTTCTTCTCCACCACTACGCTCATACGCTCCTGGCTCTCGCTGATGGCGAGTTCGGTTGCGTTTAGACCGCTATATTTCACGGGCACACGGTCAAGATAGATGTCAAGGCCGTCGGCAAGCTCACCGATAGCCACACTGACGCCTCCTGCTCCGAAGTCGTTTGACTTCTTGATGAGACGTGTCACTTCCGGACGGTGGAAAAGGCGTTCGATCTTGCGTTCCTCAGGGGCGTTGCCCTTCTGCACCTCGCTTCCGCACTGTTCGAGAGAGCTGACGTTATGCTCCTTGCTTGAACCGGTTGCTCCGCCGATGCCGTCACGTCCTGTCCGGCCTCCGAACATAAGGATGACGTCGCCTGCGGCGGGACGTTCACGGCGAACGTCGGCCTGCTTCACTGCGCCGACTACCGCACCTACTTCAAGACGCTTTGCGACATAGTCAGGATGGAATATCTCGCGCACATGTGTGGTGGCAAGTCCGATCTGGTTGCCGTAGCTGCTGTAGCCTGCGGCTGCCCGCTTCGAGATGACACGCTGGGGGAGTTTTCCCTTCATGGTCTCGCTTACCGGCTTGTAGATATCTCCGGCTCCGGTCACGCGCATAGCCTGATATACGTAGCTGCGTCCGCTCAGCGGGTCGCGGATGGCTCCGCCGAGGCATGTGGATGCACCGCCGAATGGCTCGATTTCGGTAGGATGGTTATGGGTTTCGTTCTTGAACATAAGGAGCCATTTCTCCTTGTCTCCGTTTTCGGTGTCTACGTCGATCACTATGGAGCATGCATTGTTTTCCTCGCTCTCTTCCTGATCGTCGAGGATTCCTTTTGCCTTAAGCCAGCGTGCGCCGATGCAGGCGAGATCCATAAGGCATATACGCTTTCCCTCACGTCCGAGGTCCTTGCGCATCTGGCGGTAAAGCTCGAGAGATGATTTTATGTCATCGGCCACCGGACTGTCTTCCACCTCTATGTCGGTAAGTTCTGTCATGAAGGTAGTGTGGCGGCAGTGATCGCTCCAGTATGTGTCAAGGATGCGGAGTTCCGTCTCCTTGGGATCGCGACCCTCTTCCTTGAAATATTCGACTACGGTCATGAGGTCTGCATCGTTCATGGCCAGTCCCATCTCCCTGATAAATTCAGGAGCCTTTTCAAGCGTTATGTCGCGGAATCCTTCAAGTACCTTGACAGGTGATGCGGTGGCGCGCTCCGGCGGACAAAGTACCGTCATGTCCTTGCGGCGTGATTCAACCGCATTGATGGTATAGTGTGCGATCTTATCGAGATCTTCTTCGGTTACTCCGTCATCGAAGATCATCAGCCTTGCGCTGCGTATCTCTGCCTCAGAGGTAGGGTCGATAAGCTTCACGCAGTCTTCGGCAGACGACGCGCGCTGGTCAAACTGACCGGGAAGACATTCCACTGCAAGATATTTCTTACCTGTAAGATCGAAGTCCTCCACTACTGTGTCGGTTGCCGGTTCGCCGAAGACACGATATTTAGCCTCCTCCACAAGAGCCGGATCTGCATTAAATACGTCGTAGACACAGATCAATCGAAGGTCTTTGATGTCAAGGCCGAGGTTTTCATTGAGTTCCCGACGGAGACTGTCGGCCTCTACTCGATAGGCGCCGCTCTTCTCCACGAAAATCCGTTTGTTCTGGTTCATATATAGTAAATTGGTTTAAATGGTTTAAGGGGTTTAAATGGTTTAAAGATCTTTAGCTTAAAGAATACGAATAGATTTATTGAACATTCCTAATCTATGTCTACTAAACCTTTTAAACATTCTAAACCCATTAAACATCCATAGTTAAATCAGTTCGCTTGCCAGCACTTTTTCGGCCTGACGCTTACGGAAGTCTGCCATCTTCTCTTCCAGCGCTTTGTCGGTCACGGCCATTATCTCTACTGCGAGTAGGGCTGCGTTCTTTGCTCCGTCAATGCTTACGGTGGCCACCGGGATTCCGGAGGGCATCTGCACCATGGAGAGAAGCGAGTCGAGGCCGTCGAGTGTGCGTGCCTTGATAGGAACTCCGATGACCGGGAGTGTTGTGAAGGCGGCGCATACACCGGCGAGGTGTGCCGCTCCGCCGGCGGCAGCTATAATTGCGGCATATCCTGCCTCCCGGGCTCCGGACACCCAGGCTTCGAGCTCATGCGGTGTGCGGTGCGCGCTAAGCACTTTCTTGTCGTATTCCACGCCGAATTCATCGAGAATCTCAGCACTTCCTTTCATTACGGGCCAGTCGGAAGCAGAACCCATTACAATACCGATTTTCATTGCTGTCATTGTGTTTTTATAAATGCAAGACCGCATTCCGTTAAGTCGGAACGCGGTCTATCCTATACGTTTTGAGCCGAAACTGCACGACCCATCATGCTTTCGAGTCTGCACACCTGTGCATTGGCCCTTTTGCAGCTATGCAATCGGCGGAATGACTGGTGTTTATGACGTCGTCTTTGCTTTCGATAGATGAGCATGTCGCGGTGTTAAATTCTTTTTTGAAAAATTTGATGCAAAGTTAATCAAAAACTTTGAATTTTCCAAATTTTGTTTGGTGTAG
>JAIEBK010000049.1:0-1681 GCA_029070945.1 Muribaculaceae bacterium | reverse complement strand
TCCTTGCGGATCGCCGCACGGCGTATTTTACCGGATATTGTCTTGGGAAGCTCATCGACGAACTCTACTATTCGCGGATATTTGTAAGGTGCCGTCACGCGCTTCACATGGTTCTGAATGTCCTTGATAAGCTCATCGCTTTCCTTACCCTTATAGTCGCCGGCCAATACTACCGTCGCTTTCACTACCTGACCGCGCACTTCATCCGGCACGCCGGTGATTGCGCATTCCACAACCGCAGGATGGGTCATGAGGGCACTTTCCACCTCAAAAGGACCGATCCTGTAGCCCGAAGACTTGATCACATCATCCTTGCGGCCTACAAACCAATAGTAACCGTCCTCATCACGCCATGCTACATCGCCGGTATGGTAAAGTCCGTCGTGCATGGCTTCATGGGTAAGCTCATCGTCATTAAGGTATTCCTTAAAGAGCCCGAGAGGTTTCCTGCCCGGATGCAGACGCACTACGATCTCTCCGTGTACGCCGTCTTCCACCGGCTCGTCATTGTCGTCAACAAGGTCTATATCGTATTCCGGACCTTTGAGTCCCATCGATCCGGGTTTGGGTTCGCACCATGGATAAGTGGCAACGGTCAGTGTCGTCTCTGTCTGTCCGAATCCTTCCATCAGTCGCAGACCGGTAAGTTTCTTCCATTCGTCGAAGACGCTCGGATTGAGCGCTTCGCCGGCTATAGTGCAGTATTTAAGGGTGGAGAGGTCAAATTTCGAAAGGTCTTCACGGATGAGGAAGCGGAAGATGGTAGGAGGCGCACACAGTGATGTTATGTTGTAGTTCTGTATCATGTGCAGAACATCTACCGGTTCGAACTTGTCGAAGTCATAGACGAAGACGTCCGCACCTGCTATCCATTGGCCGTAGAGCTTTCCCCATACAGCCTTACCCCAGCCGGTGTCTGCAAGTGTCAGGTGCAGGCTGTCTTCACGAAGGTTGTGCCAGTAGCTTGCCGTAATGATATGCCCCAGCGGATAAGTGAAATCATGGGCTACCATTTTGGGTTCTCCGGTAGTGCCGGAAGTGAAGTAAAGCAGACTGATGTCATCGTTGGTGTTGGCGAGTTCCGGACGCTTGAATGGGGCTGCCTTCTCAATAGATGAGTCGAAGTCATACCAGCCTTCCGGCACTATGGGGCCTGTAGATACGACTGCCTTGACGCTCGGACATTTTGGAAGAGCCTTTTGTATATGGTCAACTATTACTTGGTCGCCGGCACATACGATAGCCTTGATGTCGGCCATCTCGCAGCGGTAGATTATGTCTTTCGGTGTCAGTAGATGGGTTGCGGGAATCACAGTGGCTCCAAGTTTATGGAGAGCCACTATTGAGAACCAGAACTGATAGTGACGCTTAAGTATGAGCATCACGCGGTCGCCGCGTCCGATACCGAGGCTCTGGAAAAAAGATGCGGTCTTGTCTGATTCACGCTTAATGTCGGCAAACGTGAAGTGGCGTTCCTCGCCCTTGTCGTTGGTCCAGAGCAGGGCCTCTTTGTCAGGTTCTTTCTCCGCCCATGCGTCTACCACATCATATCCAAAATTGAAATTATCTGGCACGTTTACTTTGAAATTGGCCATAAAGTCCTCATAAGACGTGAAGTCCGTCTTATCCATGAATCTCTCTAACATATCTTTTACCTGTATCTTATTTAGAATTTAGAATG
>JAIEBK010000048.1 GCA_029070945.1 Muribaculaceae bacterium | reverse complement strand
ACCTTACAGGGACAGCAGATGATGCATATAGTTGTTGATGGGCGCGGAAGCGGAAACGTCTCCGTGGATGCTTCCGCGCTTTCTCCCGGCATGTACATCTACACCCTGATGGTAGACGGCATCGAAGCCGGCTCAAAGCGAATGATAATAACCGAATAAATCCGGAGGGATATGAAAATACTCTGCTTGATATTCTCAATGTTGAGTTGGGTGTATGCATTTGCAGGCCAAATGGAGTATTCCGTCACTTTCAATTGTGAGGAGATTGTCTTTTCTCCTTACATAAGTGACACCGGAAAGGAATACACCGTATGCAAACACCCCGAGATGCACCTAAGGAATACTGAAGGAGTTCCTCAGTTGCCGGCTAAGCTTATTTGTGTTGCTGTGCCATGTAACGCAGCTGATATTCAGGTAGCGTGTGGCCAAGTCGGCAGTCCTCAGCAATTTGTCCTCGATAATTTTATCATACCGGGACAAAAACCTGCATCCTATAATGATGATGTGGAGTTTATGGAGGCCGATACTACAATGTATATCCAGAACAGAATTATACCCACTGCGCATATTATCGATGACTATAATATAGGCCCGGATACAAGGATTTTAAGCGTTCTGGTTTCTCCAATTGAGTATGATGCCAAGGAGCACAACTTGACATTCTACGATGAAATGACAATTGATATTATTTACGCTAACTCCGCAAGTAATCAGTCACGATCACAGGGTACAAGTTCTGTCAGCAATTCTCAACCGACGTTTTATTCTTCTATTAATGATATAACATCATTAATCCACAGACCGTCAAAATACATCATAATTTCTACAAGGGAGCTGTTGCCAGGCTTCCAGGAGTTGGCCCTATGGAAGAGACAGAAAGGATATGATGTTAAGTGTGTGTCCGTAGAGGATATTTTATCTAAAGCGGAATATTCGATCGGAAGTAGTGAATATGTCATCGATGCTGCAAGCGCGGTGCGTAAGTATCTTATTGACGAATATCAAACCTCTAATGGCATCTTTTGTTTGTTCGGAGGTGGTGAGAATGAGGGTACACCAATCAGAAGAATCAAAGTATTTGATCCGCGTGAATGTGATGATGAATTTGATTTAGATCATCAGGACATCCACAGTATAAATTATATTCCGACTGATGCATATTTTTCTGATTTAACATCCGATTGGCCTTTGGATCAAGATCCGGATGGTGGTTATTCCTGCTACTTATCAGCTGTTAATTATAATCCTACGATATTTGTGGGCAGATTATTATGTCATGACGTAAGCGAGGCAGTAGAATACTCTAATAAATTGATTAGCTATGAAATAGGAGATTTTGCAACAGATGATGATTTCTTCAATAAATCTTTGTATGTTGTCCAAGAGGATATGTTGGATACGTATGACTTATGTTCAGATAGGTTGATAGAATTATCCGACAATAAAATACTTCGTGATGAGGTAAGTGATGATACCGATATAAACAATCACTCCATCACGGGTGCCGAGGTCATTCGTGAGATGAGTAAATGTGGGTATCTGAGTCTTTATGGTCATGGTACACCCGCTATGATTATGGTCACTTCCACACCTTTATATGCGCAAAACTGCAATACTGTGACAGCATTGGATGAGTATACAGGTGATATACTTGAAGAGACAATAGAAGAGGATAAAAATGGATTGGATAATCTGACCAATGGCGGCAAGCCCGGAGTATTCTTCAGCATAGCATGTACAACTGCACCATTTGATACATTTATTGAATGGAGAAGGGACAATTACTACGATAATAATGGTGTACAACACTACGGGTGGGTCAAACGTGTATTTGATATGCCTTATAATATTGGACAATCCTATACATTAGGTAAAAACTACGGTGGTGTTGCATTTATAGGTAATACCAGATATAGTTATATGGGGTATAGTGATCAGATTGAAGTAAATTTTGGCCAATATATCTCTCAATTCTCAAAAATAGGAATTTCTCTTGCGTTGGCACGCAAGGGAGTGGTATTGGAAGAAACAAGTGATGATCAATTGTATAATAAAAGATCAATATATTCGCAAAATTTAATCGGAGATCCTGAGTTTGAGGTTTGGTTAGCTACTCCATTAGAACAAGCGATTAGACTGAACGGGAAAGGCAGAAATGGGAATTTAGAGATAATCGACCCGGCAAATGCTTATATAAGTGTTGACAATGGTGAAAGTTGCGAACACTTTCCAGCTAAAACCAATAGGATTTTCTTGTCTAATTATATTTCTCCGAAGAGATTGAATGACTTGAATTTAGTAAGCGTATGGAAGCCGGGATACTCACCCTTCATGAAATTCCTCATGCAGGAGGAAACGGTAATATCCTCTTTAAAACAGTATAGCGTAAGGGAAGTTGAGTTGCCGTATGAAGGAAACAAGATGAGCATAGCGCCATCGGGAGATTTGAGAATATCCTCATATTCCGACTTACTCTCATCTTGTGAAGTAATTAACCAAGGACAAGTGAATTTTTCGTGTGAAAATGAACTAAGACTGGAAAATTACTCAGCAGTTGTTAACAGTTGTAACAATTTTAGTGGAAAAACTGTCGTATTTGAAAGGGACGTAACGTTTGAAGCCGGGGCTTCCTTGTCTGTAATGGTACAATAAATTTGATATCACGGAAATGAATATAATTATGAAACAAACTTGCTGCAATTTTATTCGCTGTTTGATCGTAATTCTGATGGCAGTTTCGATTCAGGATTCAATGGCTGCGACCGCTGACTCGTCTACGAAGTTGATACGCGAGGACAGAGTGTGGGAGTATGCATATCGTGCCGCGGATGAAATAAGCGCATACGACAAGCCGGGAGCCGGATGGGAAATCATTCAGATGAAGTTCGATGGTACCGAGCAGAAGGATGGTGTGGATTATGCACGCTTTTGCACCAAGTCGGTGCAGTTCGGCACTGTAGAGACATCCGACGATTCTGAACGCACATGGTTGCCGCTTAATGAGTCATACGATGATCCTCGAGTCTATCTGATGCGTGAGGAGAATGGTAAGGCCTGGACCTGGGTCGAGCCGGATATGCGCAAGTGGGATTTAGAAGGGTGCACCGAGACCATGGTATACGACATCACGGCGCGTAATGGTGAGACCGTAGATATTGTGTGCGGAATTATACCTTTCAAGTTCTGCACCAAAGTCACGCCTACGATTCAAGCATCTATGGATTATGTTTCATCGGAAAATATAGAAATAGGTGGCGAATCATGCAGAGAGGTGACAATAGATGTAGACAATGCATATTTCACAAATGTCAAACTCATTGAGGGAGTGGGATATGCAGAATCGAAAAAGAGTACCGGTATACTTGCCGTACCGCAACTTATCGAGTATGATTTGATTGCTAAGTATCCAACGATTCTGCTGCGCCAGTATGATACCGATGGAAATGTATTGTATGACAACACGGCACTGACAAAATACCTGCTTCCCGTGCCCGCAGGCTTGCGCCTGTCGGCTGAGTCCTCCGTAGGAATAATGATGCAGGACATCCCGGAGGCATGGTACACCCTTCAGGGTGTGCGCGTGGCGCAGCCGCAGCGCGGAGAGCTGCTGATCCGCGTCAGCGGCGGAAAAGCCGAGAAAATCCGCTATTGAAGGTAAAGGAGGCTGTAAGCCTCCACTACTTTATAAAACCCTAATATTATGAGAATAATCTACAATTTGATGGCCTTTATCGTATGTGGCGGCGCGTGTGCATTTTCCGCCTCCGCACAGTCG
>JAIEBK010000047.1 GCA_029070945.1 Muribaculaceae bacterium | reverse complement strand
CTGCCAGAAGACATACAAATCGTAAATGGTTTATATGGATTGACGTCATTATGGATTATAATACTTTGAAATATTCATTTATGGTTTTAGTATTCCTGATGTCAGGCGTAAGGATGAAGCCGGAGATTCTGAATGTTGACTTGATGTCGGATGTCGGGAACTCGACGGTAAACTCTCCGTTATCGTCCGTCTGGGCTCGTGGAAGCCACAGCAGTGTGTTGCGGAAGTCTTCAATACCTGACAAATAGTCATATTCATCAGGAATTTTAAACCTGCGTTTAGGATAATAACCTTCTGACTTGATTATGCCTTCCATCGCAAAAAGATCCTCGTCAGTATAATATGGTCCTTCATATACTGCCCATGACTCAAGTTCATAAGTATAAAAATGCATACTTTCTATCCATTTTATTTTCATCAATCTGTATCCCTTGCCTTTTTCTGGAACACTGATGTTTCTTGGAGGTCTATTGAAATAATTTGGATCGTCTATCGGATGATGGTTGAAGCCTGGTAAATAATCGTTAAGGAAACCACCAACATATTCTCCGTTAATAATCTCGCCGCAGCAGACCCACGCGCTTTCCCTGCTCATAGCCAGACTGTCAAGATAGCTCAGAAGCTTGTCTTTATTCCGTTTTGAGAAATTCTTGCTTTTTCCCTTCACCAAAACTTCGTCAAGCTGCACGGTATGTCTGCCTGAATAATTGGCAGTATCCTTGAATTCGTTTTCCGGGCTTTTACTCCGAATGGCAGGGCAATATCTTTCAACAGCCGTCTTTCTAATATCAGCTATGTCTTTGAAGGGATTGTCTATATCAAGTCTCGGCTTCAGGTCCTCGTCGGCCAACGTTCGCAACAGCACAGTCTTTCCAAGTGATGAACCAATCTCGGGGGATACCTCGAAATAGCCGTCTCGGCCTGTCGATATGATATTCACAGCTCCTTTCTTAGCAATTTCGTCAAATACGTTGATGTACCGTCCATCAAGTGGCATTGTGTTTTTCTTCCTTCCTGATCTTAAGTGACCAGAGACCGCAGCATCAGACAGGAAAGGCTCAAATACGCGACATTCCGTTCCTATGGAATCGTTCATGACTCCGTAAGCCTGCGACTCAATATCCACATCCGCGAGAGGATAGGAATAAAGCGCGTCCGCAACACTCATTGCCACGACAGCCCGAACAGGATTGCCGTCAGCATCCCTGACCTTTACTGTAGCCTTGACCTTGCTACGCGTATGGTATTCCGCGCTGTCAAGCGTGAGGGTGACATTCAGCCTTTCCGTCAAACTTGTATCCGGAATATCAATGTACTGCACCATTTCTTTGGCAGCATCAAGATAATTTGGCACTTCCGGAAGCTCTCTGACTACAAGCAGACGTTTCGGATAGACAACAGTGTCTTTGCGACCAAGTGAGCCACGTGTATGCACGAACATACGGTATTCCCCAGGCTTCCAGTCATCACCTACATAGGCATGGCCGTCGCACATGCCGCCCGACATTCTGTATTTCTCTCTCCAGACAACGCTGTCGGAGGGATCGACGATTTCAACGTAGGCAGTATGGGAGCGGTCGGAAACACGCATGGTGCTGTCGTCAAACGCAACGCACTTGAACCACAGGTCCTCACACGTCTCATAGATGCCTTTGCTTGTGAAGACATGTATAAGGTCCCTTCCCAAAAGAGGAAGAAAAGTGCTGATAGTCAAAAGATATATAAAAATGCGTTTTGTGTTGAAGTGTCTTTTCATGAGTGCAAAATTAATGAAATTTTCCAATATATGAAATAGTGATAAATATATTTGTGCCATTAAAGTCGTTAACTTAGGACCCGTTTTTTGATATAGCACCTAAATTTTCATATGTACATTTTTTTTTGTAATTTTGTACTTAACTAACACTGCAACATCTTCTACACAATATGCGTATCATCCATACTGCCGACCTGCATTTCGGACAGAATATATATCAGCATTACGACCGTCTTGACGAGCATCAGCATTTCTTCAGGCAACTCAGGAGATGGATAGAGACCTATTCTCCGGATGTTCTGTTGATCAGCGGAGATATCTATGATGTAGCGCAGCCTCCTGCTTCGGTATGGAGTGCATTTAACTCAGAGATAGTTGAACTTCGCCGTAAGTTTCCAGACCTCTCTATTGTCATGATAGCGGGAAACCATGACTCTGCAAGCCGTATTGAGTCGCACAGCAAAGTATGGGATATTGCCGGAGTTACTGTCGTAGGTACTCCCCCGCCACTTCTTCAAGCCGCTCCGGAAGGATGGGAAGAACGCTATATAGTGCGTCTGCCGGCAGGCTTCATAATAGCTGTTCCTTATATTTCCGGAGATAGGACAGACACGATGATCCATCTGCAGAAATATGTAGCCGCGATCAATACGGATGAACTGCCCGTAGTTATGACCGGACATCTTGCTGCAGTCGGCAGCGATACCGAAGGGCATGATCCTGAGATCGGAAATATCCGTCCGGTAGCTATAGACCGATTAGGATCAGACTACGATTATCTGGCACTCGGACATATACATAAACCACAGACTCTCGGACATCCTCAGGTCTATGACGAAGAGCCTCATGACTATCGGGCTCCTGTAGCACGATACTCCGGGAGTGTGCTTCACGTAAGCGAAGATGAAAACTATCCGCACTCAGTAAGTCTTGTAGACGTCTGTAAGCATGGAGGCAATGTCTCGATTCGTCTGCTCAGGATAGATCAGCTACGTCATTTCGTGACACTGCCTATCGAAAGTCCAAATCCTTTCGAAACTTCAAAAGATGCAGTGAAATATCTCAAAAAGTTCTTAGAATCCAACGACAGGGCTTATATAAGGCTAAGATTCATACAGAATGCCGACCTACCCGCCGACTTTAACTCCTCGGTCTACACTCTTATCGAACAAAGCGGTAAGGATGTCAGATATAATCCACGTATGATTTTTGTATGTACGGAAGAAAACGTTACTGACGCATCAGAGGAAGGAAAACCACGGATCGATGTGGAGGAAATAAAACAGATCACGGATCCCCGTCAGTTTGTCAGGCTGACAGCCAGGTCTTACCCGGGACTGTCAGAGGATGATCTCGACGATCTATTCAAGGAGGTAGAGGAAAAAATAAGAAGCGGCATTTCTGAATAAAAATATGCAGTACGCATTTATGCACTAACTTGTAATAAATGAAGATCAAACGACTTATCATACGCAATATAGCCTCGATAGAAAAAGGAGAGATTGATTTTGAAAATGATCTCATAGACCACGAAACAGGCAAAACTTCATCCCTCTTCCTTATCACGGGCGATACCGGCTCGGGAAAATCCGTCATACTTGATTGCATTTCGATGGCGCTTTACGGTACTACACCACGTGTGAAAAGCGTAAACGGCACTAAAAAAAACAGCTATAGGAATAATGAAGGTGAGGAGATTTCCGTCAGCGATATTTCACAATATACCCGTATAGGCATTTCCCATAAAGATGAATGTTATTCCGAACTTACTTTCACCGGGAATGATAACACTGACTATGTGGTACGTTTTTCGCTCGGGAGGACGAATCGACATAACTACCGTAAACCGGAATGGACTCTTGTCATCGGGGATTTCGAAGTCATTGAAAACCGGAAAGATGAAATAAAAGAACGTATACAAAAGGCTGTCGGTCTGACGTTCGAGCAGTTCAGCAGAATGGCTATGCTCGCCCAAGGTCAGTTCGCCGCATTTCTTACCGGAAGGAAGGAGGAAAGAGAAAGTATACTCGAACAACTCACTTCCACCGGAATTTTCTCACGATACGGTGAAGCCATATCAGATATATACAAGGCTTCAAAACAGGAATACGAGACCGAAAAAAAAGTATGCGAGGAATTAAGCAAAAAAATCCTCGACGATTCAGTGCGCGAGGATCTTGTCGCAGAACTGGAGTTGAAAACAGCCACCGCCAAGAAATGTCAGACTGACAGTGAAAACATACGCCATCGTATAAACCGAACAGATTCAGTCATTAAAGCCACCAAAGAAATATCTTTTCTTAAAGAGGAAGAAAAAAAGCTTAAATCCATAGAAGACACTGCGGAATATAGAAAACGAATATCTATCCTAAATTTATGGGACGCCACATCCGACCAGCGACAACTGGTCGCAGATAAGATCAGGGTCTCTGAAAAGCTTCAGTATGACAAGGATTTGCTACGATTAAAGAAATCGGAACTGATTCTCCTTTCCGAGGATCTTTCAGTGCGTATTGAGGATGCCAAAGCCTGTTCCCGGAATCTGGAGCAGCTTAGAATCCGGATAGAAAGTCAGGAACCGCTAAAAAAACTATACAGAGATTCATCTGCGGTAACAACGGGGATAAATCGTTTTATTTCTACAGGCAAAGAAATAAGTACGAAGGGAAAAGATATAGAGGAACTCAGTCTATCAATCGATGAACTCCAGAAAGACCTTTCTTCGCTTGAAAAGCAAGTAAAAGATAAAAGCGAACATTGCAGGGAAATACAAAATCTGATATCACGGAAATCAGATGAAAGGGATGCTCTCAATCCCGCTACATTACGAAAAGAAAACGACAGGCTGATAAAGAGGCAATTCTCACTGAAGACTCTTCTCCAGCGCTTTGAACTAATGGAAGACGAAAGGGATGAGACCGAAAAGGGCGCGGCGGATATTGTGAAGCTCTCCATACTCCTTTCCGAACTCACAGCTGATGCAGATAAGAAGTCGGAAGAATGCAGGAGGATTGAGAAAGAAAAGGATGCGGCAGAAAACCGTTACCGTACAATGCTTCTCAGTATGGAAGAAAACTTCGAGGCTATCCGCAGGCAACTCGTAGAGGAACATGCCACGAACTGTCCGCTATGCGGACAATCGATAGAGGGTCACATACATCAGTGGACAAGCAAGGATTATTTCTCAGGAATACTATCACCTCTTGAAGAAGAAAAAAACAGGCTTTGCTATGAGTTCACCACTGCGAAAAAGGAGGCGGACGAAGCGATGAAAAAGAAGAATACTTCCGTCGGCATACTAAAAATAAAAGAGGAAGACCTGAAGAAGAGAAGAAATAGCCTGACAAAGAGTGACAAAGAGATCAATGAACTCATAAAGTCGCTCGGTATAGAACCATCTGATAATATTCAGGGTTTAATAAACAATGAGCTGTCCGGACTGAATATCGAAATAGAATCAATATCTGAGAAACTCAGGCAGACAGACAATCTGCAGAAAGAGATAAACACACTCATCAAGGATAAGGAAGCAAGCGATAAAGAAAACAAAGCCGTAGAGAGGAAACTGCATAAGTCACTCGAATTATTGGCACAGAAAAAGGAAGTTTCCAGAATTGCGAATGAGAGGATAAAAGAACTGACCGCAGAACGAAAAAAACTGCAGGAGGAACTTTCCGATGCCATGAAAGATTATGACGAACGATGGATGGAAGATCCTGATGCAATATCCAGACGACTCATGAAGGATGCCGATACTTATAATGAAAGCGTTTCAAAATATTCTAAAGAAGAACCTTCGCATCGTACCCTTCTAAATACACTTGCTTCAATATCGACCACTGAGGATAAGCTTTCAAGACTCCTCAGTTCTGTAGAACCGGCGGATTCCTACGAAAATAACGGTAAACTGAAGGCCATGCCGACCGACAGGATTCAAGCTAAATGGCAGGAGTTTCATGTGGAAGTAGCGGCGATCTACAGCAGAATAGCAGATGCTTCCGTCAGAATCAAGGAACTCGACTACAGTCTGACCGGGTACTATAATGCAAGCGGAACGACGGAAACCACGCTACGTGAACTGCTCGGTGCAACCGAAGAAATCAGCAGGATGCGTGGCTTGCAGGATATGCATCGTGATAAACTGCACAGGAATGCCACCCTTCTTGCCGAAGCGGTCAAAAGCAGGGAAGACAACCTTAAGGCCCTCAATCTTGATGATGAGTCACAACTGGAAAATTCTGATAAACTGAGATCTGATCTTGATTCGCTCATAAAGCAAAACTCCGAACTTACACTAAGTATCGGTGCAATCAAGGAGAGACTCGAAGCTGACAGAAAGACACGTCTTGACAGTGAAAGGCAGAGGGCTGATCTTGAGACAAAGACAATCCGTATGGAAAAATGGGAAAAGATGAATAAATATTTCGGAGGCACCCGTTTCCGTACCCTTGTACAGTCGCATATCCTGAGGCCACTTCTTAACAATGCCAATATCTATCTCCGGCAAATTACAGACCATTACACTCTCACCTGCAGTGATGAAAACGAGCAATTATCAATTCTTGTTCGCGACCGCTATAACAATAATGAATCCAGAAGCGTCACGGTGCTTTCAGGAGGCGAGCGATTCATGATATCACTCGCGCTCTCATTGGCGCTCTCAGCAATGAACCGTCCGGACTTGAATGTGGATATACTATTCATCGACGAGGGATTCGGAACTCTGGACGCAAAGAGCCTTGAGATGGTGATGAGTACGTTGCGCAGACTCCCTGAGATTAACGGACAGTCCGGCCGCCGAGTAGGAGTAATCAGTCACCGCGAGGAGCTGACAGAGCAGATAGACTGCCAGATCAGACTCCGCAGCTACGGTGAAGGACGCTCCAGAATAGAAATACACAATTCTCAGGCCAATTCCTGAATCCCACCGGATAAAGCAAACGTCAGGAGGTGTCAAATTCGATATTGAATTTGACACCTCCTAAATATCAACTTACAAATTACGAGATCAGAACAGGCTCCAGGAAACTGTCAGACCGGCCATCACAATCGCAACCATCGACATAAGCTTGATGAGGATATTGAGGCTGGGACCGGATGTATCCTTGAAGGGGTCACCGACAGTGTCACCTACGACAGTGGCCTTATGCACCTCACTGCCTTTACCACCGAAGTTTCCTTCCTCAATGTATTTCTTTGCGTTATCCCATGCGCCGCCTGAGTTCGCCATGAATACTGCAAGAACAAAACCGGCAGAAAGGCCACCGATGAGAAGTCCGATCACACCCGGAACACCGAACACAAGACCTACAATGATGGGAACAGCGATTGCGAGAAGTGACGGGAAGACCATCTCACGCTGAGCACCCTTTGTGGAGATCTGCACGCAACGTGCGTAGTCAGGCTCCGCCTGTCCGGTAAGGATACCTTTGATCTCACGGAACTGGCGGCGAACCTCTTCTACCATGTGCGATGCTGCACGGCCAACCGCATTCATGGTGAGACCACAGAAAAGGAAGGCCATCATGGCACCGATAAACATACCGGAAAGCACCATCGGGTTCATCAGGTTGACATCGTAAGCCACCATAAAGTCACGGAATGTGGCCTGATTCAGCGCTATCATACGCGGAACCTCAAGATTGCTTACAGGATCGATTGTAGTACCAACCTGAATAAATTCCTGTCCGATGTGATGGAGCCCCATACGGATTTCCTCTACATAGGAAGCAAGAAGCGCAAGACCTGTGAGGGCGGCGGAACCGATCGCAAAACCTTTGCCGGTAGCCGCTGTGGTATTGCCGAGTGAATCAAGGGCATCGGTACGCTTGCGCACGTTCTCACCCAGGCTGCTCATCTCGGCATTACCGCCGGCATTGTCGGCGATAGGACCATAGGCGTCAGTCGCAAGCGTTATACCAAGAGTGGAAAGCATACCGACCGCTGCAATACCGATACCGTAAAGGCCCCATGAAATATTTGCAAAGTCAAAACCGGAAGCGAGATAATAACTCATGATAATACCGAAGACAACTGCAATTACAGGTATGGCAGTCGAGATCATACCGAGACCTACACCCGAGATAATGACGGTAGCAGGACCTGTGGTACCGCTCTCAGCGAGTTTCTTGGTAGGTTTGTATGACTGAGATGTGTAATACTCCGTAGCCTGACCGATCACTATACCGACAAACAGACCTACGACAACCGCAAGCGAGATATTGATCCAGTTCGGAATCTCAAGAGCCCACATGATAAGGAATGTCGCGGCCACAATAAGAGCGGAGCTCAGATTGGTTCCTGTGGCAAGAGCACCGAGAAGATTCTTCATTGTAGCGTTCTCCTTTGTCTTCACGGCAAAAATACCGATGATAGAAAGGAGGATACCAACAGCGGCAATCAACATAGGAGCCATCACTGCTTTTGTCTGGAGGGCAACGCTGCCAGTTTCCACATCCATAAAACCTACTGCACCGGCAGCCGCACCAAGAGCGGCAGTGGCAAGAATAGAGCCGCAATATGACTCATATAGGTCCGCACCCATACCGGCCACGTCACCTACATTGTCGCCTACATTGTCGGCGATGGTTGCGGGGTTACGAGGGTCGTCTTCAGGAATACCGGCCTCTACCTTACCTACGAGGTCAGCTCCGACATCGGCGGCCTTGGTATATATACCACCGCCTACACGTGCGAACAACGCCTGAGTGCTGGCACCCATACCGAAAGTAAGCATCGTTGTCGTGATCATGGTGAGCTTCTGAGTCTCCGGAAGATCGATCACCGCATTGAGGATAAGATACCAGAAAGAGATGTCGAGCAGACCGAGGCCAACCACCACAAGACCCATCACGGCGCCGGATCGGAAGGCAACCTTAAGACCGGAGTTCAGCGACTCTCGTGCAGCGTTGGCTGTACGGGCAGAAGCATAAGTAGCCGTCTTCATACCGAGGAAACCGGCAAGACCTGAGAAAAAGCCACCAGTAAGGAACGCAACGGGCACCCATTCGTTTTGAACACCGAAACCATATGCCATGATTGAGAAAAGCACTACAAGGCACAGGAAAACGACCGTGACGATCTTGTACTGCTGACGGAGGTAGGACATGGCACCCTGACGCACATGAGAGGCTATCCTCCTCATAGTCTCGTTGCCTTCATCCTGACCCTTCATCCAACGGTAGAAGTAGAAGGCGAGCGCCAAAGCCACAATCGACGAGGCCGGCACAAGCCAGAATAGATTATTTACCATAATTAGATCTGAAAATGTTGTTGTTGGGTTATTGATTTTTAATTATTTAGTTAAATATATTTCATTAATTACTCATCATTTGATTCTGAACCAATAGCCGGCGGTAACCGCCATACTAAGCTGATTGGAAAGAGTGAATGTATCCTGACGCCCCGACGGCATGACATTGCCGATGCCATAATACAATCTTGCTTCTACAGCAAGAGAGTTATGACGGTTCAGACTGAATTCTCCACCAAGTCCTGCGACAATTCCAAAATCAAGCTTCTGGCTTACGTCCATAGTAAGCTGTTCGGTGCGACGGTGCTTGTCGTTGAAACCCTCGAGTCCGGACGTATCCCTGTAGTTAAAGTTGCTTTTGATTTTATCTCCGATGTAATATGCCACTTCCGGGCCGGCATTGATAAAAAACTTTCCCCTATGACCAAAGTATATGTGGGACATCACAGGCACTTCGACATAATTGAGAATACGCTGATAGCTGTAGGGAAGATTTTCAAACTTCTCCGCCCACCCACGCTGCACGAGGTTGACCTCGGCGATAATACCGAAGTGGTTTTCCTCACTATATCGAAAAGTAATACCTCCCGTGTAACCCATTCCGAGTTTTCCGGTGATCGACGGCTTGAACATGACGGTTGAGAATGTCGTGCCACCCCTCACGCCCAAGTCTACCCTTGAGTCAAAATGAGTCTGAGCCTGACACGTAAGCAAGCTTCCCGCGAGGATCATCAAAATCAACAGACACTTTTTCATGATATCATCTGCGTATTAGGATCTTTTCAATATCGCCGTAAGGGGAATAGCGTATCATATAGGCGGATGGATTAAAGAAACCGCCCCAGTTTCCTACTCGTTCAAGACTTATCGGTGTCTGGATCTCGCTTGCTTCAGAAACCGCAACATTGAAATCTCCGTCATTGGAGGCAATGCTTGGAATAAAGAAACTCGTTATGTCGTATCCTGCCACAGCGTATGTCGGGAACGAACGGATCGGCCCATGTCCGTAGGCAGAGGAATAGTTAGCGATGAATTCCTTTCCCTGTCCCGACGTATGGTCAAAAAAGAACCGGGAAGGGAAATATACGTCTGCCTTATGAAAACGCTCTTTCATTCCTTCGGCAACCGTAATCCAGCTCGGACGTCCCATGACCTTGATCTCAGTGAACGGATTATTCTCCTTAAGATGCTCTATAGCCGTTAACATAGTCTGAATATCATCCCGGGAAGTAGGATATCCATAAAACAGATACCGGCCTCCTTCATCAAGCTGTGTTTCGGCAAGATTGTCAAGCTGTCTATGAATGACAGAAGATACATCGCGACGTCCTGTGATGGATTGCGCAAAAGCATCGTCATCATCTTCCTTTCCGACGAGCACAAGGTTATATGAACCTAAATTTGATGCGGTCCACTCTCCCACTTCCTCACTGAAATAAGCGGATGGTGTAAGAAGATGTATCATCGATGGATTATCCATGTACATCTCATTCTTCACATCGAATGAGTTTACTATCTCCACACCATTATCCTCACCGTATTTTGCAAGCCAGGATGGAAAGTTCTTTTCATATGTCGTCACTACCATGTCAGCTTTGAAATCATCAAGCTGAGATATAAGCGACTCTGTCATCTTGACGGAGTCAGACTGCGATGTGATATTATTATCGCATAGCACTTTAAAACGAATAGAATAAGGTGAGCTCTTCAACCTGTCGACAGCAAGAAGCGCACCTCTTGTGAACTCATTGTCACGTTTAGACATCGGATCCTCAATCACAAGAGCTATACTTACTGAATTTCCAAGTTCGGATACCGAATCAGAGGCCTCAAGCATATGCACCTCCTTATATATGTCGCGTCTTCCTTCAAGAGTGCTTTCCCGTTCGTCATACGGCTCGACTTCTCTTTCCACTGTGGTAGTCTCTACTACCGGAATAGCAATATGGGCATTCTTCTTCAGATGAGTGCCGGAATTCGCCTCAAGAAGGTCCTCGACATCGACTCCGGTCTTCTCAGCCACAGTCTCCCAGGTATCATTCTTATCCGCCTTATAAGTGTCGATGCGTGCGATCCGGGTTTCGTCCACTTCTTTTTTAACTACGTTGTCCTTATTTGAGTTGACGCTTACCCTGAGAATGTCTCCGGAAGAGAAATTATATTCCGATACGCCTTTGTTGTCACGCAACAGCTGCTCTACACTTGTGTTATATTCCGAAGCTATATCTGCCAATGTATCGCCATCCTTAATTGTATAATATAGAAATGACGAGCCATCATTAATCGCGTTGCTCTCCTGTGGAATTGTGATTACGTCTCCTCTTTTTATAAGCCTTTTTGCAGATGGATTGTACAGATAGACCTGATCTACAGACACACCGTACATTTTAGCAATAGAATAGACAGAATCCCCTTTCTTGACGACATGACGGATCACTGGGTAGGTTTCCGGTGGAATATATTCATTATTGCCATCAGCTTTATGTTCTCCGGCATCTACGGGATAGTACACTTTAGCACCTTTCTCAAGCTTATGCCCGAGGGAGGGATTAAGTTCGTCAAGGCGGTCAATATTCCAGCCGAAACGATTCGCGATGCCATACAGGGAATCTCCTTTCCTGACTTCATACATATAGTATTCACTTCCCGCAATACTGACCTTGGGAAGATTCTTAGCCGAAGCCGCTGCCGAAGCAGAGAAAAAAGCGCACATCGCCGCAGCGACACAGAAAATATATTTCTTCATCTCTCGCTCTAATTGCAAATGATGGGCTGCCGGACATTTCCTTAAAGTTGCAAATGCGCACAGACCCTTTTATTTCACCTTACAAAATTAATAAAAAAATCCTTTGACCAATGCATAAAAATCCACATAAATTAAAAAATGTCTAAAAAAAGCCTGTTTATCGACATTTTGGATAAAATTATACCCCGTTTCTTTAGGTTTTTCGGAGGTTTTTTATTAAATTTGCACACATATTCCGAATATGGATGAAAAACACCCGTTCCTGTCCGTACGGACGGGACTCAGGGTATAGGTATATGACCTCTGTAAAAGACAATATTTTTAATATAAAAAATTACAAATGGCAAAGAAAGTCTATACGTTCGGCAACGGTAAGGCCGAAGGTAATGCCGAGATGAGAAACCTTCTCGGCGGCAAGGGAGCTAACCTTGCCGAGATGAATCTTCTGGGAATGCCCGTGCCTCCCGGATTCACTATCACTACAGAAGTATGTACAGAGTACACTCAGTACGGCCGTGATAAAGTAGTAGCCGACATTCAGAAAGACGTGGAGGCTGCTATCGCCCACATCGAGGAGCTCACCGGCAATAAATTCAACGATCCTTCCAATCCCCTTCTCGTTTCCGTTCGCTCAGGTGCGCGCGCTTCAATGCCCGGCATGATGGACACAGTCCTCAACCTCGGTATGAACGACGCCACTGTAGCCACAATGGCAGAGAAGAGCGGCAATCCGCGCTTCGCATGGGACAGCTACCGTCGTTTCGTTCAGATGTACGGCGACGTTGTTCTCGGCATGAAGCCGAAGAGCAAAACCGACATTGACCCCTTCGAGGCCATCATGGATCAGGTGAAGGAAGAAAAAGGCGTTAAGCTTGACACCGAACTTGATGTAGACGACCTTAAGGAACTCGTTAAGCGTTTCAAGGCTGCCGTTAAGGAATATACCGGCAAAGACTTCCCCGAATCAGCATGGGAACAGCTCTGGGGCGGTATCTGCGCCGTATTTGACAGCTGGATGAACGAACGTGCCATCCTCTACCGCCGCATGAACCAGATTCCTGAGGAATGGGGTACTGCAGTGAACGTACAGGCTATGGTCTACGGCAACATGGGCAACAATTCAGCAACAGGCGTTGCTTTCAGCCGTGACGCTGCTACAGGCGAAAACATCTTCAACGGCGAGTATCTTATCAACGCACAGGGTGAGGACGTTGTAGCCGGTGTCCGTACTCCCCAGCAGATCACAATCGAAGGTTCACGTCGCTGGGCTAAGCTTCAGGGTATATCTGAAGAAGAACGTGCAGCCAAATATCCCGCTCTCGAGGAGACAATGCCCGACTGCGCAGCCGAGCTCATCGCCATCGCAAACCGTCTTGAGGACTACTACCGCGACATGCAGGACATGGAGTTCACAATCCAGAACGGCAAGCTCTGGATGCTCCAGACCCGTAACGGCAAGCGTACCGGCGCCGCTATGGTGAAGATCGCTATGGATCTTCTCCGCGACAACATGATCGACGAGAAGACCGCTCTTCTCCGCATGGAACCCCAGAAACTCGACGAGCTTCTCCACCCGATCTTTGACAAAGACGCACTTAAGCGTGCCAAGGTCGTTGCCAAGGGTCTTCCCGCATCTCCGGGTGCCGCATGCGGCCAGATAGTATTCTCCGCTGACGACGCAGAGGCATGGGCCGATAAGAAGCGTAAGGTTATCCTCGTCCGCATCGAGACTTCTCCTGAAGACCTCCGCGGTATGGCAGTGGCTCAGGGTATCCTCACAATGCGCGGCGGTATGACAAGCCACGCAGCGGTGGTTGCCCGCGGTATGGGTAAGTGCTGTGTTTCCGGCGCAGGCGAAATCCGCGTTGACTACAAGGCAAAAACTGTAGAAATGGGCGGAAAGACATATAAGGAAGGTGACTGGATCTCACTCAACGGTTCTACAGGTGACGTATATGACGGTCAGGTTCCGACAACAGAACCGGAACTCGGCGGTGACTTCGCAGCTATCATGAACCTCGCCGACAAGTTCACCAAGTGTCTCGTCCGCACAAACGCCGACACTCCGCGTGACGCAAAGCAGGCACGCAAGTTCGGAGCACAGGGTATCGGTCTCTGCCGTACGGAGCACATGTTCTTCGAAGGTGACCGTATCAAAGCTATCCGCGAGATGATCCTCGCAAGCGACGAGGAAGGCCGTCGTGTGGCACTTGCCAAACTGCTTCCGATGCAGCGCGGTGACTTCGAAGGAATCTTCACTGCTATGGACGGATATGGCGTGACAGTTCGTCTGCTCGATCCCCCGTTGCATGAGTTCGTACCTCACCAGACTGCTACCCAGAAGGAAATGGCTGAGGAGATGGGGCTCACACTCGAAGAAGTTAAGGCTAAGGTAGATTCTCTCGAAGAGTTCAACCCGATGCTCGGCCACCGTGGCTGCCGTCTCGGTATCACATACCCTGAGATCACTGAGATGCAGACCCGCGCCATTATCGAGGCAGCCCTCAACTGCAAGGCAAAGGGCATCAAGGTTCATCCTGAGATCATGGTTCCCCTCGTAGGTACACTCAAGGAACTTCAGCATCAGGCTAACGTAATCCACACCACAGCAGCCAAGGTGTTTGACGAAAGAGGTGAGACTGTTCCTTACAAGGTAGGTACAATGATCGAGGTTCCGCGCGCGGCCCTCACTGCCAACCAGATCGCAGAGGTTGCCGAGTTCTTCTCATTCGGAACCAACGACCTTACTCAGATGACATTCGGCTACAGCCGTGACGACGCACCCAAGTTCATCAAGCACTACAAGGAGCTTGGCATCCTGAAGGTTGATCCGTTCGAGGTTCTTGACCAGGAAGGTGTAGGCCAGCTTGTGGCAATGGGCGTACAGAAAGGCCGTTCAACCAACCCTGACCTCAAGGTAGGTGTATGCGGCGAGCATGGTGGCGAGCCCAGCTCCGTTAAGTTCTGCGCTAAGCTTGGCATGAACTACGTAAGCTGCTCACCCTTCCGTGTGCCCATCGCCCGCGTAGCAGCGGCGCAGGCTGCTATCGAGGACTGATCGTAATTCCCTGATATTCGCTATAATAGGCGATAACTCACTGTAACAAGGTGGGTTATCGCCTATCGTATTTTAAAATCGTTCGTAAATTCTGCATGATTGCCGTGCAGAATCTGTCGATAAAACTTACACTTTTTGAGATACTTTCAGGAATACCTACTTACACCAAAATTACACCAAGATTACACCGTATCCGGTGTCAAAACTATAATTAATATGGCTACAATTGAGCCTGAGGCCTCTTTCAGATGGAATATAAACATCCTCTCCACGGAACTGCCAGCCATAAGGCACATAACCTTCCTCGCAGATGTGGCTTTCATCTCCGTAGTAAAGATCAATGGAACCGGCAATCGCCTGTCTTTCGAGTTCTTGCAGCTTCT
>JAIEBK010000046.1:8839-13158 GCA_029070945.1 Muribaculaceae bacterium | reverse complement strand
GTAAGCGATTTTATAAATCAGTGTGGCGACATACGCCTGATAACAAGTGCCGAATACCGTGCGAAACTCTTCTGGGTTTTGGAATTGGGAGCATTCATAGATATTGGAAATATATGGACTATCCGCGATTATCCTTTCCAGCAGGGAGGTGTCTTTAAGATTGATGAGTTCTATAAGCAGTTTGCCGCTGCTTACGGTCTTGGACTCCGTATGGACTTTAATTATTTTCTTCTGCGCTTCGATCTCGGTATGAAGGCTCATAATCCGGCAATGGGGGAACGTCCCTGGCCTTTAATTCACCCTAACTGGCATCGCGACTCATCCTTCCATTTCTCCATTGGCTATCCCTTCTGATTAACGTATAAAAGATTACTAGGCTAACTTTGGATTTAAGCATGGTATTATATTGAAAACCGCTGAAAGCAATCTCAACGGTCCGGAACTTACTTTGGTCAACGATACAGATTGTTGAGGTGTTTTTTGTTTTTTAAGGAAGTTTAGGCAAGATTAAAGGCGTATATTTGCGCATTAGGATTTTTATTGCTAAATTTGCACTTCATAGGAAGGGGATGGAATATAATTAAGAAATACAGTGATATGACCATCAACGAAGTTCAAGACGAGATAATAGATGAAATGGCCGGTATGGATGACTGGCTTGACCGTTATGCCTATATTATTGATTTAGGCAATACCCTCCCTCAGATTCCGGAGGAAATGAAGACTCCGACTAATCTGATCGAAGGGTGTCAGAGCCGTGTATGGATCGACGCTAAGCAGAAAGATGACCGTAATATCCATTTTGAGGCCGACTCTGACGCCTTGATAGTGAAAGGAATTGTCGCTCTTCTCATGCGTGTGCTCAATGACCGCACCCCTGATGAAATCCTTGACGCTGACCTGTACTTCATCGACAGAATAGGACTGTCAGAGCATCTTTCCCCCACTCGCAGCAACGGCCTCGTGGCTATGGTGAAGCAGATTCGTAACTATGCCAAGGCATTTAAGATGATCAATGAATAAGCAGCTGACTGCTGAAGACTGAATTCAATTTTTCCACAATAATCCCAACATCAACCATGTTCAAGAACCAACCGGCAGGACTCTATGTGCTCGCACTCGCGAACACAGGCGAACGTTTCGGCTACTACACGATGCTCGCCATTTTCCTTTTCTTCCTCCAGGCAAAATTCGGCTTCGACGCCACCTGGACCGGCCAGATCTTCTCTATTTTCCTGGCCCTTGTGTATTTCATGCCAGTATTCGGCGGATGGCTTGCCGACCGCTGGAGCTTCAATAAATGTGTCCTCGCAGGTATTGCGGTGATGTTTGTGGGCTATGCCCTGATGTCGGCCCCGACTCCGGTACGCTCCAATTCCTCATTCATGGTGCTCCTCGCAGCCTTGCTGCTTATCGCTACCGGTACGGGTCTTTTCAAAGGTAACCTCCAGGTGATGGTAGGTGACCTATACAACAGTCCTCAATATGCTGACCGCCGTGACTCCGCTTTCTCACTCTTCTACATGGCCATCAACCTTGGTTCAATGTTCGCTCCCGGAGCGGCGATTGCTCTTAAGAACATGGCTCTCAAAAGCGCCGGTTTCCTTACCAATAATCCTATGGCCGCTACCGTGAGCAACTGGTGTCTTGATACGAATGGCTTCACCAATATGCCTGCCGATGCCGAAACACTCAAGAGCATGACAGACTTTGCAGTGAAGAACGGTATGGCCGAGGGTGGCGACCTCGCCGCATGGCTTACCGGTTATCTTCAGAACTTTGCTTCTGAATGCTCCGCATCTTTCGGATCTATCACAGAGTTCGCCAACGGCTATATAGAGGCTTTCTCCACCGGATGCACCTATGCTTTCTCACTCGCGTGCGCATCGCTTATCGTCAGCTTCCTCATCTACACACTCGGCCGCAAGACCTATAAGCACATCATCACCGACGCTCCCAAACAGGCTGCCGGAGGTAAGCAGCAGGCTGCAGTAAACAATGGTCCCGAGCTTACTCCCGAGCAGACCAAACAGCGTGTCGTAGCTCTCTTCCTCGTATTCGCTGTGGTTATATTCTTCTGGATGGTATTCCATCAGAACGGCCAGACCCTTACCGAATTCGCCAAGAGCTGTACGGCTCCCGAATCATCTTCATGGACAAGAATCGGCTTCAATCTTGGCGCTCTTGCGGCAATCGCTGCCGGTGTCTACGCTCTCTTTGGCATGATCCAGTCCAATACAGCAAAAGGCAAGACCGTCAGCGGTGTTATTCTCGCGGTCTGCGCAGGTATAGTAATATGGCTGTATGCGGGAATGCCTTCAACCCTCACGAATATCGATCCGGCTGCCTACCAGCAGTTTAATCCCTTCTTCGTTGTGGCGCTCACTCCGTTCTCCCTCGCCCTTTTCGGCTGGCTCAATGCCAAGAAGAAGGAGCCATCCGCTCCTCGTAAGATCGGTTACGGCATGATCGTGGCCGGAGTCGCCTACCTTGTCATGGTGTTCGGTTCTCTCTCACTCGTCGGCACCAACGGCGACGTATCCACCAACTGGCTGATCTCTACCTACCTTCTCCTCACATTCGCCGAGTTGCTTCTTTCTCCGATGGGTATTTCCTTCGTCAGCAAGGTAGCTCCCCCGAAGCTAAAGGGCGCCATGATGGGCGGATGGTTTGCTGCTACTGCCGTCGGAAACTATCTGGTTTCTATTCCGATGCTTCTCTGGGGTAAGATTCCCGTATGGACAATATGGACTATCCTTATCGTTCTCTGTCTGCTGTCTGCGGCATTCATCTTCTCTCAGATGAAGAAACTCGAGGCCGCTACCGGCGATATGCCGGAGCCGGTGCCTGACGCGACAATAGCAGATCCTGTAGAATAAAACATATTAACTCCGGGGCCGCTTCCGAACTGGAAAGGCCCCGAAAATTTTAATTGAAGTTGTTATAGTTTAACTCTTCATTATAATTTTTAGAATTCGTAAATAAGTTTAAACAACTTCATTAGATTCTATGGCTAACACTTCTGAATTCAGCAGTAAGATCGGCCTTATAGCTGCTACTGTAGGCAGTGCTGTCGGTCTGGGAAATGTATGGCGTTTCCCGGCTGAGACTCAGGCCAACGGTGGCGCAGCGTTCCTGCTCGTTTACGTATTGTGCGTGCTTCTTTTCGGTATTCCGGTGATGCTCGGAGAGTTTGCTATCGGACGCGCCGGAAAGAGCGATGCGATAGACAGCTACCGCAGATTAAGCCCAGGCAAACCATGGTGGATATCCGGCTTTCTCGGAATACTGTGCTCCTATCTCATTCTGACTTTTTATATGGTGGTGTCAGGATGGACACTTGAATATCTTTTTCAGTCATTCAGCGGAGAGCTTTTCACTCCGATTCCCGGGGTCGAGGAAGGCAGCAACCTGCAGTTTGCCGACCGTATGGAGGAATATGTGGCGGGTGTATGGCCTCCCATGATCTGGACGTGGATCACGATAGCCATATGTGGCGCCGTGCTCTGCATGGGTGTGCAGAAAGGAATAGAAAGGGTAAGCAATATTCTCATGCCTCTTCTTTTCCTCATACTGATTATTCTGTGTGTGACCGCGATGACTCTTCCCAAAGCTTCGGAGGGTCTTGTCTATTTCTTCCATCCTGACTTTTCCAAGATCACACCCGACGTCTGCATCAGCGCGCTCGGACAGGCATTCTTCTCCCTCAGCCTTGGCATGGGAACCCTCATCACATACGGAAGTTATTTCCGTAAGGATACAAACCTGACGAAGACTGCGTTCACTGTGTCAATCCTTGACATGATGGTAGCGATACTCGTCGGTATGATCATCTTTCCCGGAGTGATGTCTTTTGGTCTGGAAGGGGAATCGTTCGGAGGATCCGCGCTTGTCTTCGTGACATTTCCCGAAATATTCAACCGTATGTGGTGTCCGCAGCTTTGGTCAGCGCTTTTCTTTATCCTTCTTTCGGTAGCGGCACTTACGAGCAGTATCTCTATCGCGGAGGTGTCTATCGCCTATTTCGGAAATCACTTCAAGATTAAGCGTATTCCGGCTACATGCCTTGTGCTTGGTCCGCTTGTACTGCTCAGCGCGCTCTCCTCACTGAGCAACGGTGTACTGGCCGATTGGACGATATTCGGCTATACCATTTTTGGCGCATGCGATGCATTCACTGCCAATATCCTCATGCCTCTCGGTGCCTTTATCATGTCGGTCTATCTTGGATGGTTCGCTCCTAAAGGCATGCTGAAAGATCAGCTTACCAATGGCGGAACAATTCGTAATAAATTCGCTGCTCCCGTGATATTCCTGCT
>JAIEBK010000046.1:0-8739 GCA_029070945.1 Muribaculaceae bacterium | reverse complement strand
AAAGGCATGCTGAAAGATCAGCTTACCAATGGCGGAACAATTCGTAATAAATTCGCTGCTCCCGTGATATTCCTGCTGAAATGGGTGACTCCGATCCTTATTGTCATAATTTTCGGAGCTTCTGTGTTGATGAAATAAGTCAAAATGAAAACCGGTCTTAATGAGATTGCGAAGGTCCTGGGCAGCGATTTGACAGGACCGGACCGCGAGATTGAAATACTTCTTACCGACTCGCGGAGTCTTACAGACCCCGCGAAGTCGCTTTTTTTCGCCCTTTGCGGGGCGAGCAATGACGGCCATAGATATATCAGTGATCTGTACGGGCGTGGTGTGAGGGCTTTTGTTGTCCGGCATCTTCCATCAGAGGCGTCAGCTATGCCGGAGGCTTCATGGATAGTTGTTCCCGAGACTCTCAGGGCTTTGCAGACTGTGGGTTCTCTCGGACGTTCTAACGCTTCGCAGATAATCGCAATCACCGGCTCGCGTGGAAAGACAACCCTGAAAGAATGGCTTTTCCAGATTCTTTCCCCGTCGTTGGAAGTCAGCCGTTCCCCGCGCAGCTATAATTCGCAGATAGGTGTGCCTCTGAGTCTTTGGGGCATTCGGCAGGGCAGCGATGTGGCTATTATTGAGGCCGGAATCTCCCGTATGGGAGAGATGGCTTCCCTGGCGCACTGTATTTCGCCTGACACTGTCGTGATAACCAATGTGGGCGACGCGCATTCCCAGGGCTTCGCTTCGAGAGAGGAAAAGATAAAGGAGAAGGTCATGCTGGCGGCCGCAGACTCCGTGAGACGTGTGATATATTGTGCCGATGATGCCGCTCTTGACGCTGAGATAAGGCGACAGTGCAAGGGAAAGGAACTTGTCGGATGGCATAGGCATGAACTTCCGGCTGAGATCTTCGGTGCAGGATTCCGAGATCAGGAGATAAAAGACTGGGAAATTGAGAATGCCGGCCATGCGATCGCTGTGGCCAAGAGCCTCGGTCTTTCCGAGGCCGGGATTCGTAAGGCTCTTAAAGATCTTCGACGTATAGGTACGCGTCTGAATGTGAGCGAGGGTGTCAATGACTGTCTGGTGATCCATGATTCATACACGTCTGATCAGTCATCGCTCGCTCCGGCTCTGGACTTCATGAAAAGGCGTATCGCTCCCGGCAGTAAGGAGACGCTCATAGTGAGCGACCTTCTGCATGAGACCGGTTCATCTGAAGACGCGATAGCGTCAATGGCTGACATGCTTCTTACTTCCGGTGTGCGCCGCTTTATAGGAATAGGCCCCGGAATGAAGAGAGGGGCGGAGAAGCTTTCCTCTGTGGTGGAGGAGGCGGAATTTTTCGATTCTACTGATGATTTCCTTGCTAAGCTGAGTACGTCTGACTTCTGCAACGAGACTATCCTGCTGAAAGGAGCCCCGGGATTCGGATTCGGTCGCATTGCTCAGCTTCTTGAGGCGCGTACGCATGAGACCGTGCTCGAGGTGAATCTTGACGCAGTGGTGCGTAACTATAATTATTTCCGTTCGAAGCTTCCGGCCGGAACAGGACTCGTAGCCATGGTGAAGGCCTCCGGATATGGGGCCGGAAGCTATGAGATAGCACGTACTCTGCAGGACTGTGGCGCTTCCTATCTGGCAGTCGCGGTGCTTGACGAAGGAATTGACCTTCGTCGCAGGGGCATCACTATGCCTGTAATGGTCATGAATCCGAAAGTGGTCAATTACCGCCAGATGTTCGCCAATCGTCTTGAGCCGGAGGTATTTTCAATGGCAATGTTGCTCGACGTAGTCAAGGAGGCGGAGAAATACGGAGTCAATGACTATCCTATACATATCAAGCTCGATACGGGAATGCATCGTATGGGGTTTGTAGAGGAAGAACTTCCGGAGGTCATGCGAATACTTAATTCCACCGATTCAGTAAGAATAGCTTCGGCATTCAGTCATCTTGCCACAGCAGACTGTCTTGATATGGATGACTATACTCTTATGCAGCTTAAGCGTTTCGACCGTTTTACCGACTATATGCTTAGCGAGTCGAAGCGGCCGTTTCTGCGTCATGTGCTCAATTCAGCTGGAATACTCCGTTTCCCGGAGTTTCATTACGATATGGCCCGTCTTGGCATAGGACTGTATGGAGTCAATACACTTCCTTCCGATATCGAGCAGTCTTTGTCGGTGGTAAGTACACTTCGTACTGTCATAATAGCCATTCGTGAATGGAAGAAAGGGGAGAGTATCGGATATGGCCGACGTTCCATATTGGAACGTGATTCCCGTGTCGCTACAATTCCGATAGGATATGCCGACGGAATGAACCGTCATTTCGGACGGGGTAACATTACTGTTAAGGTAAACGGCAAGGATGCGCCGACAGTGGGTAATATCTGTATGGATGCCTGTATGATCGACGTCACTGACATAGATTGCCGTGAAGGGGATGTCGTTGAGATATTCGGATCTTCGGCCTCAGTCGAGCGTCTTTCCGATCTCCTCGACACCATCCCCTACGAGATTCTCACCTCTGTCTCTCCCCGCGTCAAGAGAGTCTACTACAGAGAGTGACTCATCTTCCGGCATATCAGCGGTCTCCAATTCGACTTCTATGGCCGGTGGCAGAATCTTGCCGTCGGCCATTTCTATTATACGGTCGGCTATGGCGGCGAGCGATGAGTCGTGGGTCACCATTACTACGGTCTGCCCCATTCGGTCGCGCAGGTCAACGAATATGTCCTGGATCTCCTGACGGTTTGCTGAGTCAAGGCTTCCGGTCGGTTCGTCTGCGAAAATTATTTCCGGATCATTGATGAGGGCACGGGCTATCGCCGTCCTCTGACGTTCACCTCCGCTCATGGCGGCAGGCTTGTGGTGCAAACGTTGTGACAAGCCCAGCTGTGTCAGAATGCTTTCGGCTTTATCCATTGCTTTCTTTTTCGACATTCCGGCTATGAGAGCCGGAAGGGCTACGTTTTCCTGTGCCGTGAATTCCGGAAGGAGCTGATGAAACTGGAACACGAATCCCATGTTGCTGTTTCGGAATGCAGACAGTTTCCTGTCTTTCATTCCTATCAGTTCAGTGCCGTTGAAGAGGACGCTGCCGCTGTCAGGCTTTTCGAGTGTGCCTGCTATCTGGAGCAGTGTCGTCTTTCCGGCTCCTGACGGCCCTACGATCGCCACAATCTCGCCTTTCCCTACTGTAAGGGATATATCTTTCAGCACCCGGAGGTTGCCGAACGATTTGAATATGTTTCTTATCTCAAGCATATGTTTGTTTCTTTTTTTCAGTTTAATTCTTAACCCTTATTCGGTATTCGCCGGGATAGAGGTTGTTGGAGCGGTTGCCGAGATGCTTTAGGAATCCCAATGGGAAGCCCCCATATGTCACGGTTATGTATCCTCTTGGTGTATCGGCGGGAAGCGTGACAGCTTCTTTTGAAAGGTATCGCAAGGCATCCTCTTTAGAAAGTTCCACTTCCGGAAAAGGCTTTGCCATAGCCGTAGACATTGCCAAGGCGTGGGCGGGAATAAGGTCTTTGCCCTTGATTTCCCCTATCTCCACTCCGGCCGACATTATCCTGACTCCCTTCGGTATGGAGTCAAGAAGTCTAAGCGCGGAAGCCGATAGAGCAAGCAGTCTTCCCTCATGGTCGATAACCTGGAGATCCCCTTTTATCCATTTCCTGGCGATGGCCAGTAACTTTGGGTCTGTTTTTACTTTGTTTTTCTTTTTCCCTCCTCCGGTTTTTAATGATCGTGACGTCGTTTCGTCAGGATTCCTGAATACTGACAGGAAAAGCCCTTCGCCTCGGGAAAATCCCGGCATAAACCTGAGACATGGGATGTCGCCTTTTATCTGGCCTTGTATTCCGGCTGTCTGTGAGAAGCCTGTATCGACAGGCTCAAGACCGAAGGTCTCGGCTATCCATGCCGCATTATCTTCATTTTCAATTGTGTTGAAGGTGCATGTCGAATAAATAAGGTATCCTCCGGGTTTGAGCATTTCGACGGCATTTCGGAGTATTTCGCGTTGCAGCGCGGAGCATTGCCTGACGAGTCCGTCGCTCCACTGGCTCCTTGCCGCTTCCTCTTTTCGCATCATTCCTTCTCCTGAGCATGGCGCATCTACAGCTACTATGTCAAACCATCCCTTAAGCTCTGCAAGACGGGCGGTGTCGGCGTTAGTCACAATAAGATCAGGATATCCGTATTTGCATAGGTTTTCCTTCAGTATATTTGCGCGTGAGGGAATGAACTCATTCGCGAGCATGACGCTTCCGTCGGCCAGCCCGTTAAGTATAGCTGTGGTCTTTCCTCCCGGAGCGGCGCAAAGATCGCATGCATACACTTGTGAGTCTCCGACAAGAGACTTTACAATATCTTCATATACCATGGATGAGGCGTCCTGAACATAGAATGTTCCGGCATGAAGTAGCGGATTGTGTGTGAAGACAGGACGCTTCTGAAGATAGAATCCCGAGTCGCACCATGGCACGGGCGTCATATCCGCATAAAGAGTCGTGCCGGGAGATTTGCGTCGGTTCAGACGCACCGATGTTTCCGGTTCTCCGTTGAGTGCGGAAAACAGGATTTCAGACCGATTTTGGCCAATTTCCGAGCTGATAAGGGTCCTGAAGCCCTCCGGTAAAAAAATATCATCAATCATTTCACTGCAAAATTAGCAAAAAACGGGGATTTTTGTTAATTTTGTAGTATGAAAATTCAATCCGCCCTTTATCTTGTGCCCGTACCCATCAGCGGAGCTCCTGTTTCCGACGTCATTCCGTCAGGAAATCTGGCTGTGGTAGGTCAGTTGCGCCACTTTATCGTGGAAAATCTTCGTACCGCACGCCGCTATCTCCGCCATGTCGATCCGGAGTTTCCGATAGCGGATTGCTCGTTTAGTGTGCTTGACCGTCATACAAGCCCCGGGGAAGTCGGAGAGATGCTCGAGCCGCTCCGCAGGGGAGAACCTGTTGGTGTCATGAGTGAGGCCGGATGTCCGGCGGTGGCTGATCCGGGTAGCCATCCTGTGGAGATTGCCCAGAAGGAAGGTCTTAGGGTAGTGCCTTTGGTTGGTCCCAGCTCGATACTGATGTCGCTTATGGCTTCCGGCTTCAACGGCCAGGGCTTCGCCTTTCACGGTTATCTGCCTATAGACGGTACGGAAAGAAAAAAGGCAATAAAGCGTCTGGAGTCAGAATCCGTTTCAAGGCAGATGACTCAGATATTTATTGAAACTCCTTACCGCAACAACCGTATGGTCGCTCTGCTGTCTGATATCCTTTCGCCTTCCACAATGGTATGTGTAGCCTGCGACATCACCGATCCCGACCGGGAGGATGTGATATCCTTAAGAGCCGCCGATTGGAAAAAAAGGAAATATGATTATGATAAACGTCCCGCCATCTTCCTCCTCTATGCCGGGGCGAAAGGGGGCGACCGCCGGAGATATGAGAAGAAATGAGTAAAAAGATATATTTTGAACACCCGGAGCTCCCTTTCGAGGAGTGGAGTAATCCCTATGGCTCAGTGTCGGAGCCTGAGATCCCGACGTCCGTTCCCAAACCTCTTTATTTCTGTTCTTTCGGCAGTGGTTCAAGCGGTAACAGCTGTTATGTAGGCTCGGCTGAAGGCGGACTTATCGTTGATGTCGGCATACGGGCCGAAGAACTGGAACGATGTCTTGCCTCCAACGGAATCTCGATGAAGCACGTAAAAGGAGTGTTGCTTACCCATGATCATTCCGATCATGTCAAATATGTATATGCGCTTCTTCGCAATCATCGTCATCTTAAGCTTTTCTGCACTAACCGTGTACTCAACGGTATGCTGAGGAAGCACTCGATATCGAAACGCATAAAGGAATATCATGTGCCTATATTCAAGGAGATTCCATTCAAGATGCTCGATTTTGAGATAACGGCTTTTGATGTGCCTCATGACGGAAGCGACAATATGGGCTTCTCGATAGAGTTTGATTCCCGAAGGTTTGTGGTAGCCACCGATCTCGGTGAAGTGACCGAGCGCGCGCGTTTCTATATGAGCCGTGCCAACTATCTGATGATAGAGGCCAATTATGACGCTCATATGCTCCGTATAGGCCGTTATCCGGAATATCTGAAGGCCCGTATTGCAAGCGGATCGGGACATCTGGACAACCGGCAGACAGCGGCATTCCTGACAGAGATCATTAATCCGGGGCTGAACCATATATTCCTGTGTCATCTTTCTCAGGACAACAATACTCCTGAGATTGCATTGGGCACTGTGCGGGAGGCTCTGGAGTCTAAGGGGCTAAAGGTCGGAAACGCTATGGAGACCCTGGAAGATCGAAAAGCCGATGTCCAGCTTGCGGCTCTTCCTCGTTTTGATATGACAAGATGGTTCGTATTTAGAAAATGACACGATATGACTGACGGATCCAATATTCTCCGGGCATCCTATCATACCCTCGGGTGCAAGCTTAATTTTTCGGAAACCTCTGCCATCGGCATGCAGCTCTCGCGCAGAGGCATTGTTAAGGCGCTTCCGGATGAGATTCCTGATATAGTGGTGGTCAACACTTGTTCTGTGACGGAAGTTGCCGATAAGAAAGGCCGGTCGCTGATAAGGCGTCTTCGCTCGCGTTGGCCGGAGGCCACTCTTGTCGTGACAGGCTGCTACGCCCAGCTTAAGCCACAGGAAGTTGCGGCTATTGACGGTGTGGATATAGTGCTTGGTAACGATGAGAAACTACGGATCAGCGATTTCCTCGAGCAGTGGGAAAGTGATCGCAGAAGTCGTGTGGCAGTTCATGACTATCTGGATATCCGTGAATTCCGTGGAGCTTGCGAGCGAGGTGACCGTACCCGCTATTGGCTTAAGGTGCAGGATGGCTGCGATTATTTCTGTACTTACTGCACCATCCCGTTCGCGCGCGGACGCAGTCGCTCCGGAAGTATCAGGGAACTCGTGGCTGAAGCTGAGAAAGCCGCTGAAGCCGGAGGAAAGGAGATTGTGCTTACGGGTGTCAACGTCGGTTGCTTCGGAAAGGACACAGGAGAGGATTTCCTTGAGCTTCTGAGACGTCTCGATGACGTCGAGGGCATAGAACGTTACCGGATATCAAGTATTGAGCCGAATCTTCTTACTGAGAGGATATTAAGTTGGATAGCCGGGGAAAGCCGTGCTTTTATGCCGAGTTTCCATATTCCGCTCCAGTCCGGATCAGACGAGGTGCTGAGACTGATGAATCGCCGCTACCGTACCGATCTGTTCACTGAGCGTATATCCATGATACGTGATCTGATGCCTGATTCGTTCATAGGAGTTGACATAATCGCCGGTGCTCGCGGCGAGACGGAAGAAGAATGGGAGAAGAGCTTCAGCTATGCTGCTTCGCTTCCGGTGAGCCGCTATCACGTGTTTCCTTATTCCGAACGTCCGGGGACGAAAGCACTTGGCATAGACTATCAGGTAAGTCAGGAGGAGAAGCACAGGCGCGTAGCGATGCTGACTAAGCTCAGTGACGAGAAACAGAGTGCTTTCTCGCGTCGTTTTTTCGGAACAGAGCGTCCCGTGCTCTGGGAGCATCCTGATGCCGGCGATGAGGAAATGATGTATGGTCATACTGACAATTATCTTCGTGTGCGTGCCAAAGCCTCCGCCTCCCTGTACAATACCATAACCCCGGCCCGTATCAATGGCTTTCTTGACTCCGACACCCTTGATGCCGTCGTAGTTTATTGAAAATTCATCATTATATATTAACTGAAATGGCACACGGCAATGTTCTATCGGTGATTATCCTTAACTGGAACGGGGCGAAGCTGCTTCGCGAGTTCCTTCCATCGGTCATAGCCAATACAAAGGGTCCCGGGGTAGAGGTGATAGTGGCTGACAATGGGTCGACCGACGATTCTCTTAGTGTGATGCGTGACGAGTTTCCTGATATCAGGACCATGACATTCGGGGAGAACCTTGGATTCTCCGGAGGATATAACCGGGCCATCTCGAATGTGGAGTCGGAGTTCGTGGTGCTTTTAAATTCTGATGTAGAGACCCCTCCCGGATGGTGGCGTCCTCTGTTGGAGTTCAT
Organism: Muribaculaceae bacterium; assembly: GCA_029070945.1. Taxonomy (GTDB): domain Bacteria; phylum Bacteroidota; class Bacteroidia; order Bacteroidales; family Muribaculaceae; genus Lepagella. Next base: position 662 of record JAIEBK010000046.1, on the reverse strand, counting down.
GAGCACTAACCCGGAAGTCGGAGCATGTCAGCCCAAAATACTTTCCTATAAGAGGAAAGGCTATTTTGAATATGCCGGGGCGGCCGGGGGACTGCTTGACAAATTGGGCTATCCTTATTGCCGCGGACGTCTTTTCGATCGTATTGAACCTGATGAGGGTCAGTATGATTCGGGTCCTGCAGATATTGCCTGGGCATCGGGGGCCGCTTTAATGGTGAGACGTGATGTGTATCTTGAGGCCGGAGGTCTTGATGAGCTGTTTTTCGCCCATATGGAGGAGATTGATCTTTGCTGCCGCATGCACAATCTCGGTTACCGTGTCTGCGTAGTCCCTGAATCTCATGTATATCATCTTGGTGGAGCTTCTCTTGCACAGGGAAATCCAAAGAAAACATACCTCAATTTCCGCAATAACCTTCTTCTGCTGCATAAGAATCTTCCTGAAAAAAAAGGTAAGAGACTTCTTTTCCGGCGTCGGCTGATGGATACACTTGCATTTTTCATGTTTGTAGCCGGATTTGACTTCAGAAATGCAAAAGCCGTTCTGAAGGCGCACGCCGACTTCCGTAAGATGAAGAAGAACTACGCGACTTTCCCTGACAGAGACATTCTTTCGGGGCTTCCCGGGGCGGACCGTTGTATTGTCTTTGACCGTTATCTCC
>JAIEBK010000045.1 GCA_029070945.1 Muribaculaceae bacterium | reverse complement strand
ACATTCGGACTCGGCACGAGGATACATGGCTTTCCGAGAAGTTCGAGTTCACTGATCGAACCCGCACCGGCTCTTGACACCACGAGGTCGGCCGCGGCGTAGGCCGCCGCCATGTCTGATATGAATTTCGTCACAACGACTCCGTCAAGGTTCCTGACCGCATTCGTGCCCCTTTCGCCGAAATTCTTACCTGTCTGCCAGATCACCTGTATGCCTTCATCATAGAGACGGCGTATGCCTGACTCCATACTCTCGTTGAGCGTAAGGGCTCCAAGACTCCCCCCTACAACAAGGACTGTAGGGCGTTTAGGATTCAATCCGAATCTTTCGCGGGCCTTCTCTGTTGATATCGTCTTCGCCAGAAGATCTTTGCGCACGGGATTTCCCGTGAGCACAAGTTTTTCGGCCGGGAAGAAACGCTCAAGCCCCGGATAGGCCACGCATATCTTTTTTGCTTTCTTAGCAAGAAGCTTGTTGGTCACACCGGCATAGGAGTTCTGTTCCTGAAGCAGAGTAGGCACTCCTGCCCTCTGTGCTGCCTTTAGAGTCGGCCCCGAACAGTAGCCTCCCACTCCGATCGCTATGTCCGGTTGGAAATCGGCCACTATCTTCCTCGCCATAGAAATCGACCGGCGCAGCTTAAGCAGCACTCCGAAGTTTTTCAGAAGGTTACGTCTGTTGAATCCGGTCACCGGCAGACCCTTTATCTCGTAGCCGGCAGCAGGAACACGCTCCATTTCCATACGGTCTTCGGCTCCTACGAAGAGTATCTCGGCGTTGAGACGCTCCTTGAGTGCGTTAGCGATGCTCAGGGCCGGGAAGATATGTCCGCCGGTTCCGCCGCCGCTTATCAGTATTCTGTATCTGTTTTTTTTCATGGGAGTTGATTCAATTCATGATTCATAATCTTAAAGCGTTCATAATTCATAATTTCATCACTGCATAGCCTGATTTTGCATTATGAATTATGCATTGCATCATCAGTTGTCTGCCGAGGCATTGATGGCGTTCAGGTCATCGCCGAGATGCTGGGCTTCAGCATTGTCTCTTACGGACTTTCCATCCTTCTGGCGTGCCGCATAGCGTGACACTGACAGCATGATTCCGATTGCAATGCTCATTACTATCACTGATGTGCCACCCTTTGATATCAGAGGCAGTGGCTGGCCGGAGACGGGAAAAAGTCCTGTGACGATAGCCATGTGCACAAGCGCCTGAAATACGATCAGAATAGCGCAGCCCAGAATCAGGAATGCCGGCAGAGCGCGGCTGAGGTGGTAGGCTACATATCCTGCCCTTGCGAGAAGCAGCAGATATAGGATCATAAGGAAGATACCTCCGATCAGTCCGCTTTCTTCTATTACGATACTGTATATATAGTCTGAGAATGCGAGCGGAAGGCGGACGCTCTCGCGCGAATTTCCTATTCCTTTTCCTACGACTCCTCCACGTGCCTGAGCCAGTTTGGCCATGACTACCTGACGGTTTTCATCTGTAAGCTCGTCTTCCGGATGGACACCCTTAAGAAAACGGATCACACGGTTGATCTGGGTAGTAGAACCCAGAGAATGGTCGCCTCCGGCAGCGTTGACGACTTCCTCTGTCTGGCCTACTTTGTCGAATTCCGATGAGCGGTTGATGACTTTCGTAAATACATAGAACATTCCGAACAGCACTGCATAGACTCCGATCACTATGCATATCTTCTTCAATGGAATGCCGCAGATAAGAAACATGGATACACTCACTACCATCACGAGCAGCGTATTGGTCAGTCCGTTGAGGGCAAGGAGGCCGCCGAATGCCGCAACAATGATCGCTGAGTAGACTATTCCGGAGGTCTTCACGTCATGTCTTTTCTGACTCTTTGCCAGAATGGCCGCAAGCCAGATGATAACGGTCAGCTTTACTATCTCGGGGGGCTGAACGGTGAAAGGACCCAGCATGAAGGCCCGCTGCGCGCCGTTGATCTCCACGCCCATGAATGTGGAATATGCAAGCGCAAGCCAGGAGAGCACTCCTATGAGTCCGGCGAAGCGTGTGATGTAGCCGTAGTGAGTACGCTGCACGAGATAGAGAAGCACAAATCCTATGCCTAAAAACATTCCGTGGCGTATCAGGGGTGCATAGACGTTGGAGCCGACCACTTCGGTGGCCGACGCGCTGTAGAGTTCTATGACGGAGATAAGCAAGAGCATAAGGTAGATGCCCCAGATGTATGGATCACTCTTAATGGTGGCTACTACGGTCTGGGTCGTTTTCCGTGATCCTTTTTTCCCTTTTTCCGGGTGCTTATCGGAATCTACGGGCACACCTCCTATCGATTCGCGGATGTAGAGTCCGCCTTGGTTGTTCTGTCCCATTGTTTTTAGTTTTCGTCGTTGTCATCGTTGTCATCGAATATCGGCAACAACGATGATAACTTATAAATCGTTTACGGCGTCTTTGAATTTCCGGCCACGGTCTTCATAGCTACTGAAGAGGTCGAAGCTGGCACAGCATGGAGAAAGAAGCACTGTGTCTCCGTCGGCAGCCAGCTCGCGGCATGCTTTTACCGCATCTGCCAGTGTGTGGCAGTCACGTATCTCTATCTCCTCTTTTCCGAAGAATTCGAGCAGTTTCGCATTGTCCTTACCCATGCACACTATGGCCTTTACCTTTTCCCTTACAAGCGGGAGGATCTCGCTGTAGTCGTTGCCTTTATCCTTTCCTCCGAGGATAAGCACCACCGGAGTGCGCATGCTGTCGAGAGCATACCATGTGGAGTTGACGTTGGTGGCCTTGGAGTCGTTGATCCAGCGCACTCCGTCCAGTTCCCTCACGAATTCCAGACGATGCTCCACGGCCTCAAAGTCTCCCAGCGCTTCCCTTATCGTATCGCTTTTGACGGAGAGCAGGCTGGCCGATATTCCGGCTGCCATGGAATTATAGAGATTATGCCGTCCCTGAATGGAGATACGGTCTCGTGGGATATCCCATGTCTCGCCGGGAATTTCGAAGTGGACTATGCCGTTCTCGTCTTCCCATGCCACGGAGTCAGGTTCATAGGTATCCGAAAATGGCATAAGTCTGGCTTCCGTCTGCAGTGCTTTCACCTGGGCGGTTACGATGGGGTCGCCCAGCCAATAGACGAAGAAGTCGTCGGCATCCTGATTGCGTGTGATGCGGAATTTTGCCCGGGTATAGTTTTCCATCTTATGGTCATATCGGTCCATGTGGTCGGGAGTGATATTGAGCATGACCGCGATGTTGGCCTTGAACTCATACATGTTCTCGAGCTGGAAGCTTGAGAGTTCGATGACATATACGTCATGTGGGTCTTCCGCTACCTGAAGTGCGAGGCTCTTGCCTACATTGCCGGCGAGACCGACGTTAAGACCCGCTTTGCTCAGTATGTGGTAGGTCAGCATGGTTGTGGTGGTCTTACCGTTGGAGCCGGTGATGCATACCATCTTGGCATCGGTAAACCATCCGGCGAATTCAATTTCCGACAGAATGGGGATTCCTGCCTCTTCCGCTTCCCTGACTATAGGAGCCACAGGAGGAATACCCGGACTTTTTACTATGTAGTCCGCGCCAAGAACTCGCTTGCGGGAATGTCCGTTTTCCTCGAAGAGTATACCTCTTCTTAGCATGATGGCCCGGTATTTGTCGGGAATCGGCCCGTTGTCGCTTACGAATACCTTCATGCCGAGGGCTTCACCGAGCACAGCGGCTCCGACACCGCTTTCTCCGGCACCGAGCACTATGAGTGTCTTTCCTTCGAAGTCTTTCTGATTCTTCATATCTTTTTTGCTTGTCTTTGCTTGTCTTATTCTTTCAGCTTGCCGGCTGCCTGCTTTACCTGATCTTCAGCGTGACGAAAGTAAGGGCCGCCAGAAGGATGCCAATGATCCAGAAACGCACTACAATCTTTGATTCCGGGATAGGCTGCTTCGGGAAGTTAATAAGGCTCTGTATGCCGGGATCGCCTGCCTTCTGGAAATGATGGTGGAGCGGTGTCATCTTGAAGATCCTCCGGCCCTTGCCGTATTTTCTCTTCGTCAGTTTGAAATATGCCACCTGCATCACCACCGACAGGTCTTCGATGAAGAAAATAAGGCAGAGCAGGGGGATGAGCAGTTCCTTGCGGATGAGAATGGCGAAGACCGCCAGTATGCCTCCGAGCATAAGCGATCCGGTATCTCCCATGAAGACCTGAGCCGGAAATGCATTATACCACAGGAAGCCAACCAGGGCGCCGATGAATGCAGCGGCGTACACTACAAGTTCCTCCGATCCCGGTATATACATTATGTCGAGATAGCCGGAGTAGATCACATTGCCGCCAAGGTAGGCCATCACCGCGAGCGCCACACCGATTATTGCCGATGTGCCGGCGCAAAGCCCGTCAAGGCCGTCGGTAAGGTTTGCTCCGTTGCTTACTGCCGTCACCGCGATGATGACTACGATCACGAATATTATCCATCCGGCCGTTTCCGCCGCGTTCTCATTCGGAATCCACGATGTAAGCCATTGGTAGTTGAAGTTATTGTTCTTCACGAACGGGATGGTGGTCTCCGGTGTCTTATATATCTTTACCGGATGCACCGTCCTCTCCTGGTCGGCAATGTAGTATGTGCTTGACGCCATCACCACCGACTGTCCTCCCTGGCCTTTCGATGTGATCAGCGAAGCCTGTGTCAGCTCGGTTACAGCATCCTGTTCAGTTGTCAGGGGCACGCTGCTCATCTTTATTGCCGGCGACATCCACATTGTAAGTCCGACGAGAAGGCCGAGGCCGACCTGTCCGATGATCTTGTACTTTCCCTGAAGACCGTCTTTGTTGTGATACTTTATCTTTCGGTAGTCGTCAAGGAAGCCGATGGCTCCGGTCCAGAGCGTTGCCACAAGCATCAGTATCATATATATGTTGGTCAGATTGCCGATAAGGAGGCATGGCACCATTATTGAGGCGATGATGATTATGCCTCCCATCGTAGGAGTGCCGGTCTTTTTCATCTGCCCCTCGAGACCGAGGTTGCGCACCACCTCTCCCACCTGCATCCTCTGCAGGCGGTCTATTATTCGGCGTCCGAAGACGAGGGCGATCACCAGTGCGAGCGTGAAAGTCACTCCTGCACGGAAGGATATGTAGGTCATCAGATGCCGGCCCGGGAAGTCGAATGAGCCGGAATCCTGTAGGTATTCGAAAATGGAGTATAGCATTTCTTCTGATTATGAATTAAAGAAAGTCTGCACTTCCTCACGGTCGTCGAAGTGATGGCGTACTCCCTTGATTTCCTGATATGGTTCATGTCCCTTGCCTGCAATCAGCACGACTCCCCCTTCCGGACATGTGGACAGGGCTGTGCGGATAGCCTCGCGTCGGTCGGTTATGCAGAGAGTGCGTCTGAGTTCCTCCGCGCTCAGGCCGGTCTTCATCATTTCTATGATTGATGCGGGTTCCTCATCGCGTGGATTGTCGGAAGTCAGGATGAGCCTGTCGGAACGGCAGGCGGCTTCCTGGGCCATCATCGGGCGCTTTCCGTGGTCGCGGTTTCCTCCGGCGCCGACTACAGTGCAGATATATCCGTTGTTTCCGAGCACTTCGCGGATTGTGTCGAGCACATTGACGAGAGCGTCAGGAGTGTGGGCGTAGTCTACTATGGCGGTCACTCCGTTCGGTCCGCGGAATGTCTGGAAGCGTCCGGCCACCGGCACGAGTCGGCTCATGTTGACGAGCAGCTCGTCTTTGGGAAGGCCGGCCAGACATGCGGCGCCGTAGACCGCGGTCAGGTTGTAGGCGTTGAAGCGGCCGGTAAACTGCACCTCCACTTCCCGGCCGTTGAGCGAGAGAAGTGTGCCGTCAAGTCTGCTCTCCACCACTCGGCCTCGGAAATCGGCATCGCTGCGCAGCGAATATGTATATGTCCTGGCCTTGGTGTTCTGCACCATATAGCGTCCGGCCTTATCGTCGATATTGATAAGCGCGAACGCCGAGTCGGGAAGCATATCGAAGAAAGCCTTCTTTGCGTTCATATAGTTTTCGACAGATCCGTGATAGTCGAGGTGGTCGCGGGTGAGATTGGAGAATATTGCGCCCGTGAAATGAAGGCCTGATATTCGCTTCTGCTGAGCGGCATGGCTGGATACCTCCATGAAGGCGTATTCGCATCCGGCCTCTGCCATCTCGGCAAGAAGGCTGTTGAGTGTGATAGGATCGGGTGTGGTATGGGTGGTCGGTATGGCGCGTGTGCCTACATAGTTGCATACCGTGGAGATCAGTCCCGCCTCGAATCCTTCCAGGCGTGCCATCTCGTATAGCAGTGTGGCGGTAGTGGTCTTTCCGTTGGTGCCGGTGACTCCTACGAGCTTCAGGCTACGGGAGGGGTGACCGTACCATGCAGACGCGAGCCGGCCGAGTGCGTCAGAAGAGTCTTCGACCCTTATATATGTGATGCCCGGCTCGAACTGTGCCGGCATAGTCTCGCATACGATAGCTCCCACATGTGTCGATGCCACCACTGGGATATATTTGTGTCCGTCGGTGGTCACGCCGCGTACCGCCACGAACATTCCTTCTTTACTCACTTTTCGCGAGTCGCTTTCGAGCGCCACTATGTTTTTGTCGGTGTCTCCTACTATCTCGAGAGGCCTGATGTCTTTAAGCAGTGTTGATAGTTTAGCAGTCATATCTTATTTTCGTTTTTCTCATTTTTCTCGTTTTCGTTGTGTTTCAGTGAAAACGATGAAGACTTTAGATGGAAAGCGTGATAAGTATCTTCTGTCCCCTTACGGCTTTTGCTCCGGGCTGTATGGATTGCTTCATCACTTTTCCGGCTCCCTGCACGGATACGTTAAGTCCGCGGCTTTCCAGAAGATTGATGGCAGACCGTAGATCGTAGCCGGTCACGTCCGGAACCTTTCCGGCGGGATATTCCTTTTTTGAAGTCATCTTTCTTATGGGATGGCCGAGTGTGCCGGCTATCCGCTCGGAATCATTGATGGTGGTTGCGGCTATGACCGGACGTTCGCTCCCGGCGGTCTTCTGTAGCCTCGGTGTCTCCGACAGCATTCCGCGCGCGTGCATCTTGAGGGCGATCTGCTTCATCACCTGGCCGGAAGTGCGGTTGGCGCTAAGGCCCGCCGCTCCCTGCACGAGCACCATGCAGCTGTATCTCGGTTGCTCATAGGGGAAGAATCCTGCGAATGCGAACCTTCTTTTTGCCGGGTTATACTGTCCTTTCTCTACCGGGAACGCAGTGCCCGTCTTTCCTACGATTTTCACGCGATCATCGCGCACAAGGCGTGCGGTGCCATGCTCGCCCCACACCACCTCATGGATGCACTGCTTCACTTTCTCGGCAGTCTGAGGCGAGCACACCTGATCGCGTATGTAGCTGATCGGAATGATGGAGTCCCCCTTCTCCGAGCGCAAAGCGCGTACGAGATGTGGACGCACCAGACGTCCGTGGTTTGCGATGGCGTTATAATACGCCAGCGTGTATAGAGGCGGTATCATCGTGTTGTAGCCGTATGCCTGTCGTGCCAGGTCGAGATGGCGCGAGACCATTGTGATCGGCTGCCCCTTGCTGTTGGTCGGCTCCAGACGTCTCACCTGGGGAATCTGTTCGCCGGCTATGCCCGAGTTGATTCTGTCGAAGAATCCTATCGAGGCGAGACGGTCGTGGTATTTTGCCGGGTCGGAGGCGTATCCCTTGAATATTACGCGGGCTATACCGGTATTGCTCGACATCTCGATCACCTGCTTCATAGTCTTCACCGATGGTGCGTGCGGGTCATGTGTGCGCTGGAAAGGCGAGCAGTCTACCGTCTGGTTTACGCTCGATACAAGGCCGTCTTCAAAGGCTATCATCATGGATATAGGCTTTATAACGGATCCCGGTTCGTAGGGAAGCACAGCTCTGTTGAGGGCTTCGCCATAGCTTCCGTCTTCCATCCTTTCTATGCTTGATAGTGCCACAATCTCGCCTGTGGAGACCTCCATCAGGATAGCCGTGCCCCACTCGCAGTTGGTATCCGAGCAGATATCCTGCAGGCTTTCCTCCACTATGTCCTGAAGGTCTATGTCGATGGTGGTGAGCAGGTCATATCCGGGTGTCGGAGGAGTAGTCACCCAGTTTCCGTAGCCTTTAGTGAGGGGCACCTGCTTCGCATAGCCCGGTTTGCCGTAGAGGAGGGAGTCAAGGTCTTTCTCAAGGCCTGAGTATCCGTGAATCTCCCCTTTGTGGCGTGTCTTCTCGGTCACTACCTCATGTACTCTTCCTATGCTTCGGTTGGCCATCTTTCCGTATGGATAGATTCTCCGCGAATGCTCCTCTTTATATAGGGGGCAACGGAAGCCTGCACCCTTGAAGTCACGTATGAATACAAATTTCCTTGCGGAGTCGAACTCCTCAAGAGGCCGGTTTCTTGCTATTGTGAGGGAACGGGTGCGTCTATCCGGGTCTTTATCTATCTCTTCGTGGAATCTTACACGCCATGACTTCGCCTTCCTTGTCGCCGCGTCGGCCTTCTGAGGGTCGAAGCGCGGATAGCGTTTGTCGAGCGAGTCTGCCAGTGAATCGAACTTCTCTATGAGCTTGGACTTAGGCATAGCCTTGATCTTGTTGTGGCGCATATCGATCTTGATGTCGCATACCTTTACGTTGCATGCCAGTATGTTGCCGTTGGCCGCGAGTATGCTGCCCCTTTCGGGAGCGATTGTGTCGATCCTTGATAGCTGCTTCTCTGCTCGGGCGTTCCATGCCGATGCCTCTACCACAGTAGTGCGAAACATATTCCACACTATACCCAATCCCATCAGTATGAAAAAACTCGTGATTACTCCATAGCGGATGAAAATGCGCCGTTTGTTGCTTTCTTTCTTTGCCATGTCGTGTCGTTATTGTTTGGAATTGGGTTTAAGTCCTTCGCATTCTATCACTACGGGAGGCTCCTCCTGATACCGCAGTCCGAGTTTTTTTTCCGTGGTGAGCCTCGTGAGTTCTGTCTCGCGGATAAGCGTCATATACCAGGCCTTCTCGTGCAGTTTCTCGCTCTCGGCACACTGGAGCTCCCTGTTGAGTGTCTTTATCTCCGACATTCTGGTCTTCGTGCGGTAGCGAAGGCCCATCACTCCTATAAGAGCAGTTATGATCGCTATGATCAACCATGCGTTTCGCTTGAAGAACTCAAGCGAAACCGCGCGTCCCTCGCGGAGGTCTTCGGTATTGCGTTTCACCTGGCTGGTGACCGCCGACCCGAATCCCTTCATTTTCTTTTTTTCTTTTCCCTTCTTTACTTTTGTATTAGCCATCCTATTTAGTTTTCAGTCTTCAGTCTTCAGATATCAGTCTTCAGTCTTTAGATATCAGTCTTCAGATTTCATCTTCACCGTGTTAACTCTTAATCATTAACCCTTAACTCTTAACCCTTAACTCTTAATCCCTGCCAGTTCCGCAGCGCGCAGCTTCGCGCTCCGGCTGCGCGGATTATTTTCCACTTCATCGGCGTCGGCCGTGATCGGCTGGCGCGTTATAATACGCCACTCACATATCGGCTTCCCGAAGAAATCCTTCTCCACCTTCCCCTCGGCGTTGCCTGAGCGGAAGAAGTTTTTCACTATCCTGTCCTCCACCGAATGATAGGTCAGTATTACGGCGCGTCCCCCTTCCTTCAATATCTTCGGAGCTTCTGTAAGCAAGGTCGTCAGCGCTTCCATCTCTGAATTGACGGCTATGCGCAGAGCCTGAAACACCTGGGCCATCTCTTTCTTCTCCCCCTTCGGATTGAGTCCAGGCCTTACCGCGTCGGCAAGCTGGAAAGTGGTCTGTATCGGCGCCTTTTCGCGGGCTGCGATTACAGCTTTGGCGGCTTTTGCCGGATCCTTGAGGTCAGCGTATGTGCGGAAGAGCGATGTCAGGTCGCGGACGTCATATCGCTCCAGAAGTTGAGCCGCCGTCTGCGCGGCCTTACGGTTCATCCTCATGTCGAGCGGCGCGTCTGCCCGGAAGGAGAATCCTCTCCCGGCATCGTCGAAATGATGGAACGACACTCCCAGGTCAGCCAGTATGCCGTCTACACGCTCCACTCCATGGTATCGGAGAAAATTCCGCATAAACCGGAAGTTGCTCCTGACAAATGTGAATCTTTTGTCATCCGGTGCGTTTGCTATGGCGTCCTCATCCTGATCGAATGCTATAAGACGCCCGTCTTCACCAAGCCTCCCGAGTATGGCACGGGAGTGGCCGCCGCCTCCGAAAGTGGCGTCGACATATATGCCGTCTGGCTTTATGTCAAGGCATTCAAGTGTCTGCGGCAATAAGGCCGGTATGTGGTAGGCAGGCTCAGACATAGTCGGGTTTTGTTGAAAAATGCGGGATATTGAAATTTGGGTGTAAAGTTACAAAATTTCTTTGGAATTTGCGAATGCAAACATCATTAATTTGCAAAATCTAACAAAAAACTTATCTACACCCTTTATATTATAATTTTTTATCTTATTGACTCGTTATTTCAAAAAAAATCCTCAATATGCGTAAATTAATCGTTTCTCTTCTTGTTCTCCTCTCCGGAATGCGTTTTGACGCTATTGCCGATGATCTCTGGGGTGCAAAGATCGCTTTTGACCTCGACATCCCTGGAAAAATCCATGCCGGCGACCTCTCCTTTAAAAACTATAGCAGCGGACTCGGTTTTTCTGCCGGAGGAGTCTATACGCATTATTGGGGCGAAAATCTTTTCCTCGAGCCTTCCCTCTCAGTCTATTATGATACTTATT
>JAIEBK010000044.1 GCA_029070945.1 Muribaculaceae bacterium | reverse complement strand
CACTTCAACTGAGATTTAATACCGTCGGAATTCCTGCAGCCGCAGATTGTGGTGCGAAGCTTACTGATTCTCCTGTGTTGAAGCAATTTCCTTCAGATATGCGGAGGCCGATCTGACAGATATTTCCGAGAAACCATAGTCTTTCTCATTTCTCGTTATTATGTAATCGCAGCCGGCATCGCATGCTGCCTGATATTGGAGAGTATCCTCAAAATCAGGTGATTCCAATTCCAAAGCCCTTTGTATCTGAGCCTCTGTATTACTTATCACAATAAAGCTTTTGCATATTCTCTTAATCAGTAATTTCAAATTTTTCGGGGGCATTTTCCGCATAATATAGGCGAAATTGGCTACAGTCAGATAGGAAATGAAAAACTGAGTCTGTGCTTTTCGTTCCATTGCCATGAGCTTCTCGGCATCTCCCTTAAAATCTTCTCTGATAAAATAGTCTATTATGAAGTTTGTATCTAAAAATAATCTTCTCATTTCGACATTATATATCGGGTCCTTTCATCATCCATATCAATCAGATCCGGATTGATACTATGTTTGATCTCATGGAGGTTGTTGAGCCATTCCTCTACTTCTTCATGCTCTGATTTCTTTATAGTCTGAACGGATGTCGCCAGGACACCTTTCATGTTCTCAATCATTCGACGCAATAATGACGCATCAGCATGATTGTCTAAAGTTACTAATATCTGTGTCATGTGAATAATACGCATTATGTTATTATATCTTAGGAACAATAATTATAATTAATTTGTTGCGCGAAGCTTATGAAGAGTCTTCACGCACCGCGTCGTTGTCGCCAATGCCTTCCTATGGCGCGGCTTAATCCGTTTGGTAGTTTATATGTAACGTTGACACAAAGATGAATATGATCCGGCATGACAGCATATGCCGGCACATGGATCTGAGGATATGCATGCATCCAGTCAGAGATGGCAAAAGGCACGATGCTTCCAACCGGAGAAAGCCTTGAATAGGCGCTTTCATAGGACGAAAATGGCGGGAAGCCTTCTAATCACACTTCAACTGAGATTTAATACCGTCGGAATTCCTGCAGCCGGATGTCCTTTTGTGCTTCTGTCAAAAAAGCACCTTATATTCCCATATGGTACACAGATTCAGCTCCTGAACCAAGATGAACCGCGAGATTCTTTCCGATTTCCGTATTTTTTGCTTATTTTTGCAGTCTGAATTCAAAAACCAACTGCATATGAAGATTTCTTACAGGGATATTGTCGCGGTTTTACCCGCGTTCATCCTTTCAGGATGTGGCGGAAGCGCAGATGCTCCTGAACCGACTCCTGCCACCCCCACTGAAAAGAAAATGGAAATACGCATCAGTCCGGCTATGACCCGGGCCACGGACTACGGCTTTGAGATCGGTGACCGCGTAGGCCTGTATGTAGTGAACTATTCCGGATCCACTTCCGGCAGCCTTGCCAACACGGGAAACCATGTAGACAACATGCGATTCACCTACGACGGCACATGGACGCCCGATCAGATAATCACCTGGGCCGACAGCAAGACACATGCCGACTTCTATCTCTACTATCCATTTGCCGACGTGAAGAACGTCTCATCCCATTTGTTCTCGGTCAAGGCCGATCAGTCGAGTGAAGCGGCCTATAAGGCATCTGACCTGATGGTCGGTAAAGCCTTGGACGTGGCTCCTTCCGAAGAAGAGGTCTCCATATCCGTCAACCACGTCATGAGCCGAATCCGGATATTTCTTGAAGCCGGCAACGGATTTACAGCCGGATCTCTCGCTAAATCCGATATATCGGTAAAGATAAACGGAGTGAAATGCAATTCTACAGTCAACATAGCAACAGGGGAAGTCACTCCGACTGGAGAGCCCGCGACACTTACGCCACTATTTACAGAAAACTATTACAAAGCCCTCGTCGTTCCCCAGACCGTCGAGACGGGCAACCTTATCACCGTGACCGTCGACGGACAAGAATACAACCTTCAGAAAGGCTTCACGTTTGAAAGCACGAAAAGCCACAAATTCACCGTCACTCTCAACAAGACCTCCTCAGGCGTCAACGTCAATATAAATCCCTGGATCGAGGACGGAGAAGACAACGGCGGTACAGCCGAATAATACATAGCTGACTATTATGAATAAAATCATATTTCCCGCAGCCGCGCTTGCGGCGCTAACGCTATCTTCATGCTCACAGGAGCTCTTCAATGCTCCTGCCCGTGAAGAATCGGACGGCTCCGGACGCATTCAGCTCGCCGGCGAAATAAACCAAGTGGCCACAACGCGCGTCAACGACGAAGGTTTTGCCGACGGCGACGTGATGGGTGTATATATCGTAGACTATGAGGGAACAGTCCCGGGGACCCTTCTCAGCAAGGGTAACCGTGGCGACAATGTCCGCCACACTTTCGACGAGGCCGCCTACCGCTGGAACTCGGACTACGATCTCTTCTGGAAAGACAATCATACACGAATCGACGTCTACGGATATTACCCGTTCGGCTCTCCGGATGATGTCAAAGCCTATAAATTTACGGTACAGGCCGACCAGACACGTATATCCTCGACCGGAACGATGGGCGGTTACGAGGCTTCCGACTTCCTATGGGGTAAGGTCGGAGGTGTCGAGCCCACCACAAATGTAATCCGCCTTCCGATGACCCACCGCATGGCCAACGCCCGCGTGACGCTCACTGAAGGAGCCGGTTTTGCCGACGGGGAATGGACAGAACTGGAGAAACAGGTCCTTGTCGCAAATACCATTCAGGAGGCGGTAATTGACCTTTCCACCGGAACAGTTACGGCAACCGGCAGCATAGGTACGCAATCCATCATACCGACACGCCGTGGCGACGAATGGCGCGCCATAGTAGTGCCGCAGTCCATTCCGGCCGGAACCACCATGTTCAGCCTCACGATCGGCGGCATGCCATATAAGTTCAGCCGTAGCGACGACTTCACCTATCTTCCCGGCAAGATGAGCAACTTCACCATCCGCGTCGACAGGAAGGAAGCCTCCGGAGACTATGCCCTGACCCTCGTAGGCGAGAGCATCACAGCTTGGGAGACCGACCTCGTCAGCCACGACGCAACCTCTAAGGAATATGTGATTGTGAAGTCGACTCCCGGCGGACTGAAGCAGGCGATAATCGATGCCGGCAAGGACTATACCAAGCTGAAAAACCTCAAGATCACCGGAGAGATAGACTCCCGTGACTTCTACTTCATGCGCGACGAGATGGACGTCCTGCAGGCCCTCAACCTGAAGGAAGTTAAAATCAAACGAATCTACAATGATCCAATTCATCATCTTACATGTAATGAGGATCAGATTCCCCTGAGTGCATTTTACATCGATGCTGCCAGATGTGGGAAACAAAGCCTTACAAGGCTGATCCTTCCGGATAAGCTTAAATCCATAGGGGTAAAAGCTTTCTACGGATGTTATAATCTGACAGGCTCTCTTATCATCCCGGAAGGCGTCATTGACATCCAGCATGGTGCCTTCTATAATTGCCGTTCGCTGAGCGGGTCACTGTCTCTTCCCTCCACTCTGAAATATATCGGTAATTCCCAAGACGGTCATACCGGAGTGTTCGATCCTAAAATAGACGAGGGCAACGATTATTTCAATGGTGTTTTTTCAGGATGCGGATTCACATGCGAGCTCGTCATTCCTGACAATGTAGAACTCATCCGTGGTTATGCATTCAATGACTGCAGAGGGTTATACGGCAGTCTCAGGCTTCCGGAGAAACTTAAAAGAATCGGTTTGAGTGTATTCAGCGGGTGTCTGAATCTGAGAGGTTCACTCGAAATACCACAAGGCCTTACTGAGATTCCATCCGGAGCTTTCTGTAACTGTGGATTCGACGGCACTCTGACACTACATGACGGTATTACATCCATAGGCAACGATGCCTTCGGCGGCTGTCATTTCCGTGGAGAACTTGCATTACCGAAGAATCTTATGGCTTTAGACAGTGGTGCTTTCTACGGAAACGATTTCTCGGGGGAACTGATTTTGCCAAAGTCTCTTATGAATATAGGCGATCGCGTCTTCGCCTACAACTGGCGCCTTAGCGGCACTCTGGAATTCGGGGAAGGACTGATAACCATAGGCGCGGGAGCTTTCGCCCACTGCCGTAGCCTCGAGGGGCTGGTGTTTCCCGAAAGCCTCGAGAATATCCGCTATGAGGCAATCTATGGTGGAGATGGGGGTGCGTTCCAGGGTTGCTACGGCATCGGTAAGATCGTGACAAAGAGCGATATCCCTCCCTATGTGCAGCAAGGTGCGTTCGACGGAGTCTCCAAAGACAATTTCACCCTTGAAGTGCCCGAATCTTCTGTCGCTCAGTATCAGACCGCTGTAGGTTGGTGCGACTTCAAGCGCATCGCAGCTCATCATGAACTCGTTTGCCGTCCCGCAGTGGCCTGCGCGTTAGGCTCGGAGCATAAGCAGAATCTCGTTATAGACGCCGAGGGAGACTGGATCCTCCAGTCAAAGCCCGACTGGTGTGAGCTCTCCCAAACTTCAGGCAATAAGAAAAGTGAGATTACCCTCACCATCAAGTCTACATCTGCCGGAGATATCCGCGAGGGCGATGTAGTCTTCCGTCTGAAAGACAAGTACTACACACATACCTGCCATGTCACCCAATATGGCTTTGAATACGGCGAAGACCAATACCTCACGCTCCAGAAAGCCACCAAAGGCAACAACGGCGGCATCAACATCGTGATCCTCGGCGACGGATACGACGCCAAGGATATAGCCGGAGGGGAATATCTAAAAGACATGAGGATGCAGATGGAGAACTTCTTCGGCATCGAACCCTACACCACCTACCGCGACTATTTCAACGTCTACACCGCATTCCCGCTCTCTACGGAAAGCGGAGTCGGAACCATAAACTCGATCCGCTACAATCGATTCGGCACTACTTACACCGGCGGCGTCGGACTCAAGTGCGACTATGACGAACTTACCGACTATGTGCTCAAGGCTCCGACAGTCAACGAAAGCAACATCGATCAGACTCTTGTCATAGTAGTGCCCAACAGCAGCGACTACGGCGGTATCTGTCAGATGTGGGCTTCCGGCTACGCTATCGCATTCTGCCCTAAGAGCGACTATGGCTATCCCCTCGACACGCGCGGAGTGATTCAGCATGAGGCCGGAGGACACGGTTTCGGAAAGCTCGCTGACGAATATATATACCATAACGCATTTATCGATGCATGTGGCTGTAACTGTTGTGGACATGTGGATGAGATCAATGGAGCAAAATCCTTAGGTTGGTATGACAATATCTCTCTTACCGGCAAGATGCACGAGGTAGGCTGGAGCCATCTTATCTTCGACCCACGCTACAGCGATATCGTCGATATCTTCGAAGGCGGCTACATGCACAACCGTGGCGTATTCCGCTCCGAACAGAACAGCTGTATGAACAACGATATCCCCTACTACAGCACCATCAGCCGGGAGAGCATCGTAAGGCGCATCAAGAGCTACGCCGGCGAGCCATTTGACTTCGATGAATTCGTAGCACTCGACAAGCGTAGTTCATCAGCCGTCACCAGAAGCTTCGACTTCGCCTCAGCAAAGGGAATGAACCGCTCGATGCCTCCGGTGATCCATAAAGGGAGCCCACTTAAGAAAAAATGAAATATACTCCATGATATATCATGATGCAACATGATTAATCATGACATATCATGTATAAATCCGCAACTGAAAACTGACAACTCACATGCACAATATAAAATCATCAGCAAGCGTTCTACTTTTGGCCGCAGTGCTGGCCTCCTGCACCGACGCCCCGAATGAACCCGCATCAATCGATTCTAACGGTAAACCGGAAATGAAGTTTACGCTCAGCCATCCATCCCAGACCAGAGCAACCGACACCTCCTTCGAGCAGGGCGATGCGGTAGGCCTATATGTGGCTGAAGTTGACGCACCTCTTGAGATAGCAGGCAACCTCGTCAACAATGAGCGACTCGTTTTCTCAGGAACCGACTGGACAGCAGGGCGCCGCCTGTTTTGGGATCAGGGAAGCTATAATGTCTACGCCTACTATCCGCGCATCGATCGCGTGACTTCCATAACCGATCTTCCTTTTCAGGTGCGTGAGGATCAGACCACAGACGGCTACGAGGCTTCGGACCTACTTTATGCCTCCTCCCCCGGAGTCACGGCCTCGGCAGATCCTGTCAATCTCCGCTTCCGCCACATAATGAGCAAGCTCACCATACGTCTCATCAAAGGCGAGGACTATGAGGGTGAGATTCCGGCCGATGCGGTAGTCTACGTACACAACACCGTGACCGACGCCACGGTCGATCTCGCGGCAGGAGTCGCTACCCGAGATCCGAAAGGTTCACGTCGGACGGTGACCGCACGTCACAACGGTCGGGCAAACTATTCCGCCATTATAGTCCCCCAGCGTCTCGACAACAGGGTACCCCTGATCGAGGTCATCGCAAACGGTGTGTCGTTCCTATATGAGAGTAAGTTCCAGTTCAAGCCCGGCATGCACCATATTGTAAGCCTTATGATGGATAAGAATCCGGAGCAGGTAAAGATCGAGATCGGAGGGGAACTCTCAAATTGGAATTAACAACTATTTAAATTACAGGTTTAAACGCTTTTGCAAAGAAGAAGGCTAAACATATCGCTTATCATCCTGAGTGTAATGCTCTCCGGATGGGCTGTCTGGATCTGTAGACCGCCTTCTTCGTCCTATACCCTCAGCCATGAACCAGTGGCATTACCTCAGGACTCCGCAGCTGCAACGACATCGATGCCGGACATCATCACCGTTGAGGTCGCACCTGACACGATCCCGGCCAGCATTCACAACACTTCTCCCGCCACTGCTTACAAAACGGATGCTGCCGCTCCGATTGTCTCGACGCGAATGCGCGACGCAGACATAAGATATATGACCGGAAGCCATCCTTTCAGCGCGGAGGCGCGGAAGGTGCTCGGCGGTAACCTGGACATCTCCGACTCCCTGAGCCGCCACCGCATACTAAGCTATTGCGAGCACCTCCGCACTTCCTACACAACCCGTGACATTGACTTCCTGCGCCAGGTCTTCAGCGACGACGCCCTCATCATCGTCGGCCATACCGTGCGCACGGCCGACACACCGTCGCTGAAAGGCACTCCGAAAGTCAGCTACAGCATACGGTCAAAAAAGGAGTATCTGGCCAATCTGGCGAAGATATTCGACTCCGGCAAGGATATTGACGTCAGGTTTTCCGGATTCCGCATCATGCGACATCCCACGATGGAAGGAATCTATGGAGTCACCCTGCGTCAGGAATACTCCTGCGGCGGCTACTCTGACGACGGATGGCTCTTCCTGCTGTGGGATTTCCGCGATCCCTCCATGCCACTGATCCACGTGCGCACATGGCAGCCGATCAGATCGCTCGCCGGAGAAGACGATATAATAGACATCTCAGACTTCAACCTTGAATAACGCCAGGCCACCATGAAGACGAAACACTCATCAATCACCATGGCGCAGATCATATGTCTGCTGACGGTATTACTGCCGGGATACGTTTCGGCCGGGAAATTCTCAGTGGCCGGGTTCCGTGAGCTATCCAACGATGTCTCCGCATTCATCAATCCGGTGCGCGACCTCAACGACGAGGACTGCGCGCTGCTGAAGGTGGTAGCCCCGGCCGACTTCGTTTTCTCCACTCCTCTCGGCATAGTGAAGCGTATAGACAAGACCGGAGAGATATGGCTCTATCTTCCCCGGGGCTCACGCAAGATGACCTTCAAACATGCCGAGTGGGGTGTGCTCCGCGACTATGAATTCCCTTCAAGGCTTGAAAGCCATAAGACCTACGAACTGACACTGCAGTATCCTCAACCCATTCCCTTCACCTTCGGCGAATCCTCCGCAGTCACCATCCGCGATACACTCACGGTCACTAAAGTCGACACCCTTGTGGTAACCAGGGTAGACACCCTGATGGTGCGACCGAAGAAACCGAAGATCCCGCTGGAATTCGACATTCTGGCCGGCATAGGCGCCGGCGGACACGCTCCTTTCACATTCGGATCACTGACACTAACGCTCATGAAGCGGCACGGAGGCTTCATCCGGATTTCTTCGCGTCCGGGTGCGGGCGGCGATCCGGTCGCCACGTGCGACCGCCATGGACTCATCGACGGACAGCAGAGATTCTATTCGGGCGCCATCAGAAAGAATGTCTTCATGATTTCCGGCGGACCCATACACAGGATCACGGACAAGTGGACCATCTTCGAGGGTCTCGGCTATGCCGACAACCGGCTCGACTGGCAACTCGCGCCATCAGAAGGAGGAGGATATGTCCGCAACTCATATTTCAGCCGCAAGGGACTGACGGCGGAAGCGGGTGTGCAGTTCCGCTGGAAACATCTGGCATTCTCAGCATCGGCAATCACCCTCAAAGGAACTGAATGGTTCGGCTCCGTCAGCGTCGGATTCCGATTCGGCAAAGGTGTCAAGTGGCGGTCTCATTCAGGAAAATAACCCTAAAAACAAAATTTTCCATGTATCATACATCAATAAGACACTTCATAAAAATATTCGTGATGCTGATGTCGGTATTGCTGACGACGGCATGTTCCGAACATTCCAGACCTGACAGTCCGGAACCTACCATCCGGATCTCTGAAGCTACCGGCATCACGCACACCGAAGCTACGGTGACGGGAGCGATAGACATGCATGGCGGCAATAAGCTGAGCTTTGTAAGGCTTCACTGCGTAGAGGACTCTGACACCGCCGGCGACGATCTAATCATTGATGCCGACCCATCGCTGCCGACGTTCGAATTCCATATCACAGGTCTGCGGCCCGGTGCGGGATATTCGTGCCATATAGAGGCCGGAACCTCCACCGCCTTACTCAAGTCGGACACCGTCACCTTCACCACAATCCCCAATGATCCACCGGCAGTATCCGGCATTACACTCCTGTCCACGGGGCCTTTGGGCATCATGGTGCGCTTCACCATCACCGATGACGGCGGCGAAGACATAATTGAGGCCGGATGCGAGGTGACGGAAACCGGGAGCTCCGCGAGCCGACGCGTCTACGCCACAATACCCACCCAAATACCCGAATCCCTTCAGCTAAGCATCACCGGACTTACTCCGGCCACCACATACTCCATCACGCCCTTCGCCTCCAACGTGCGTGGCGAGACACGCGGCGAGACCATGGAGTATACCACCGAAGAATCAATAGTGCTCACGGCTCCAGGGATGCTTTCGAGCCTTTTCGGCGACCATGACACCACTGAGCTTGAGCATCTCGCTATCGCCGGGCCGATGGACGGCGATGACTTCCGGACACTTCGCGCGATGACGGGAGCTCACGATGAGAGCGACATACGTATCCGTGTTTCCGACATCGACCTCTCCGACGCTGTGATCTCAGAGGGCGGGGGCTCTTACGACGGACAGCGCTTCACTATATCCGACCGTCTGACAACAGGGTTATTCGCCGACTGCATGAGGCTGCGGCACGTGAAGCTGCCTAATTCAGCTACCGCCATCGAACAGGATGCCTTCGCAAGATGCGGCGCCCTCGAGACTCTCTCCATCCCGGCCTTCGCAGAGACAATCATTCCTTCGGCAGGGTGCACCGCCCTCAAGGACATCGACGTATCCAAAGCCAACGCCCGCTTCATTTCGGATCAAGGGGTCCTTCTAAACGCCGACGCCTCGGAGATAATCTGGTTTCCCATCGGAAAAACCGGTGAGTACCGTTTTCCCGAGACTATCTTCTCAATAGGAGAGAACGCCTTCGCGGGAACATCCATCACGACCCTGATAATACCCTCGACCGTGACATCGATCAGCCGGGGAGCCTTCGCGGGATCATCACTGAATGAAATAATACTCCCTGACAATATGTACAATATTTCGGAAGGAATGTTCCAGAACTGCTCAAGCCTGACTACAGTGCGGCTCGGAACCGAGACAGACTATATCGGTGACTATGCATTCGATGGAACCGACCTCACCGATCTCTATGTAGGAGCGGACTATCCTCCCTACACCGGTACGGAGGCATTCACCAACCGGATTAAATCACTTGCCGACGAATGTACGCTTCATGTGCCGGCAGGCACAGGCATGCTTTACATACGTCACAAGAAGTGGGGTATTTTCAAGAAAATAGAGGAATTCCAACCATGATGCCTATGGACAGGAAAGACTACACCGGACATGAGGATGTCCTGACACGTGAAAACGCGGATGTGGATTCCGGTATATATACCAGCGAAGAGAGCGGACATCTGGACCTTGCGGGAATGTTCTCCAGTAAGTTCTCGAACATAAACCTTATCTACAGGTCAGAACGTGGGGCTACGGAGATACATGCCGCCACACGCTATGGCAAACGGTTTGTGCTCAAGGGGTTGGGCAGTGAACATCGCGACGATCCTGTCTACAGCATGTGCATGGCCAAGGAGTTTGAGATCGGTATAACACTCGATCACCCTAACATACGGCGTACAATCGGATTTGAGAACGTCGATGGCCTCGGGAAAAGGATTATTCTTGAATACATAGACGGATCCACACTCGCAGAGATTCTTTCGACCGGCGGCATCACACCCGAAAGAGCCTCGACGATTGCCGTGCAAATAGCGGATGCAATTCGTTACCTGCACGGCAAACAGATATGCCACCGCGACCTCAAGCCTGAAAACATCCTGATCACACATAAGGGGGACATCGTAAAGGTCATAGACTTCAATCTATCAGACCGGGACGATTACATAGTACTGAAAAATCCGGCGGGATCGAAAAGGTATATGGCTCCTGAACTGGCTGATCCGGATTCCGCCCCCACTCCGGAGACCGACTATTATTCCCTTGGGGTGATAATGAAGGATCTCGCGGAGGCGAGCGGCAACAGGCATCTGGGACGGGCGGCTGCGCAGTGTATGGATAATGATCCCCGGAACAGGCGGCATGGCATCGCTATCCTCGAGGCAGGCAACGACTTGCAGGAGTCTACCTCACTGCCAGACAGAATCCTGTCATCGAAGCCGCTTACCTATATCCTTTCCGCAATATGCATCTTCCTCGCAGCCTTCATCGCCTACCACTATCGGCAGTAATAGGCAGTTATGAATTAAGAATTATGCATTATCATTTATAAATTATCATCGATAAGACATGGACAAGGAAGCATTAGCCGCATTGGTAAGGATAACCAATGAGAATCTCGGATATGAACCTACCACACCTACAGGATTCAACGACCTTATCAGGCAGATTCAGCAGATCACGGGAGATTCGCTCAGCCTTTCATCTATAAAGAGGATATGGGGATACATTCCTTATGACGGAGACTTTTCGCCTACCACCCTTAATATCCTCGCACGTTACAACGGAATAAAGGACTGGGAATCGTTCAAGAAAAGCCTTGTCGCAAATACGAATGTCGACGATCAGTCTGGATTTCACGACAACGCCATCACAGAGACAAGTAAATATAGACCCGGCGACAGGATAGAACTAAACTGGAACGACGGGAAGGCGTGCGGACTGGAATGTGTAGGACATATGAGATTCCGTGTGCTCAGGGCCGAAAATATAAAGCTTAAGACCAGCGACATCGTGACGCTGCATACCCTATGTATCGGCCAACCGGTCTATATCAGTGACATAATCAGGGGCGACATGCAGTTTACAGCATATGTAGGCGCTAAGAAAGGAGGACTGCTGTCTATCCGGGAATTTCCTGCCGCTCCCACGCAGGGAAATGCATAGCTTCCTGATGATCCTTATGGCGGCAAACCTGTCTATATAAGAAAAAAAATGTGAAAAGGGCGGATAATCAAGCGAAATTTACTAATTTTGCACTATGATTAAAGCTGCTTTGATTGATATGGATGGAGTCCTCTACGACTCCATGAAATACCATACTCTCGCCTGGAAACAGATGATGGAGGAAAACGGGATACATTGCAGCCGCGACGAGTTCTATCTCTACGAAGGGATGACAGGCGCGGCTACAATCGACCTGATATGGCAGCGTGAGTTCGGACATCCATGCGATCCGGAAAAACGCACCGCCCTATATGACTATAAGACAAGAATATTTAAGAAAATAGGAGGTAACGAGCCTATGCCGGGGGCGGCACGTATGCTCCGCACCTTATGTGACCGCGGCATCCGCTGCGTTCTTGTGACCGGCAGCGGACAGGCCTCCCTTATAGATAATATACGCAAGGATTATCCGGGCGTTTTTGCCGACGGTATGATGGTGACGGCTCATGATGTTAAGAAAGGTAAGCCCGATCCTGAACCATATCTCCGGGGGCTTGAGAAAGCCGGAGTGAATCCGGATGAAGCCATAGTGATAGAAAACGCTCCTCTCGGAGTGCGCGCCGGAGTGGCAGCCGGAATCCGCACTATGGCTGTATGCACAGGACCGATACCCAAAGCTAAGTTTGAGGAGGAGTGCGCCTGGGGGATATTTCCGTCGATGGAAGAATTCGCCGACATGCTGCCTCTTGTGCTTGACCTGCTTGATGCAGACTCTCCATTCGTGCTTGCCGATACAAATACCGATGCCCTCGTAGTAGATCGTCTCGCGGAGCAGATTCCCTTATTGGGGAAACTGCCTCGCTGTGTAATCCCTGCGGGTGACGACCATAAGGACATAGAGTCGCTTATGAAAGTGTGGCGCATGCTGTCGGCCGAAGGTGCCACACGCCGCTCCACTCTTTTCTGCATCGGCGGCGGTATGGTGACCGATCTCGGTGGATTCGCTGCCGCCACGTTCAAGCGCGGCATGGATTGCATCAACGTTTCCACCACGCTGCTTGGGATGGTAGACGCCGCTACCGGAGGCAAGACCGCGATTAATCTTGACGGACTTAAGAATGAGATAGGGGTATTCGCAATGCCGAAAGATGTGGTGATCATCCCTGAGGTTCTCGACACTCTGCCGGAAGAAGAACTTCTCTCAGGATATGCGGAGATGCTTAAGACCGCTCTGATCGCCGATCCAGAGATGTATGAGGCCCTGCTTGACATAGACCGGTATATTGAGTCTCCACGTCTTCTTCTCCCCTGGATAATCCGCTGCATTGAAATAAAGACAGGCGTCACCACACGCGATCCGAAAGAGAAAGGTGAACGCAAGATACTCAACTTCGGACATACGGCAGGACACGCTATCGAGTCGCTTGCACTCATCAACGGGCATCCTCTGCCTCACGGCATAGCGGTGGCTCACGGACTGCTTTGGGAAATGGTGCTTTCGGCAACGGCCGGATGCGATCGCAGGGAGATGCTTAAGTCCTCACGTCTTTATCCCTACGCCGACATGCTCAGACGGTGTTTCCCATCCGCCGGAGTGAGATGTACCGACATTGACAGGCTTATATCCCTGATGCGCCACGATAAGAAAAATGCCTCGCCAGACAGGATAAATTTCACCTTGCTCAGCGAGGTCGGTGCCCCTCAATGGGATCTTTTTCCATCGGAAGAGGAGATCAGGAGTGCATTCGAGATATATGGCGATCTGACAGGACAGATCTGACACATAGCAACTCCGTTAAGAAGAAATGAAGAAAGCTTTGCAATATATACTGCCGGTGCTTCTGTCGGCGCTTCTGATATGGTATCTCTTCCGTAAGGTCGATTTCCGGCATACGATGGAGATTATAAGTCACGGCGTAGACTACTGGTGGATTCTGGCGGCCATGGGCCTCAGCGTCTTCTCTCACATATTCCGGGCCATGCGCTGGCGGCTTCAGCTTGATGCCCTTCATGTCAGATCCGGGCTGATGGAGCTGACATGTGCAGTTTTCGGCTGCTATGCCCTCAATCTGCTGCTTCCGCGCATCGGCGAGATATGGAGATGCACTTTTGTGTCCAAAAGGTCCCGTACACAGTTCACTACCGTGATGGGGTCTATGGTGGCAGATCGGATGGCAGACTCCGTAATGGTGCTCCTTCTGATTCTCCTTACATTCGTGCTGGCGGCTCCGGCGCTGGCGGCTTTCATGGCTAAATATCCTGTAGGAGAGGATATGCTGAGGCTTCTATATAATCCATTTGTCTGGGTGTCGGTTTCGGCTGTCGCAGTGATCGCCTGGTGGCTTCTCCGGCGCTTTCGGGAAACACCGATGGTCAGGACTCTCGGGAAATGGACGGGCGAGATATGGCGGGGATTTGCCGTAACGGCTACGATGCCCGGCAGATGGAGGTTTGTATTTCTGACTATTGCTATCTGGGGATGCTATTTCGTGCAGCTTTATGTGGCTTTTTACGCATTTGGATTCACGAGGGAGCTCTGCTCGCAGCCCGGACTTGCATATGGACTGCTGCCTTGCCTCGTGGCTTTCGTGTTTTCATCCATAGGCATGGCGGTGCCCAGCAACGGGGGGCTCGGTCCCTGGAATATAGCCGTTATGTTCGGTCTCGCTATATATGGAGTGGCAGACGTGGAGGGAGCCGCATTCTCGATATTGCAATGGAGCGGACAGACGGTCATGCTGATAGTGCTTGGTATATTCACCGCCATATGGACCGGAGCTACGTCCGGGCGTGGTGAAGAACATTATAAATTGAATCAGAAGAATGAGATACGATGACGACAGATACCTCGACGATGAGGACGATAAGGACTTCTGGGACGACGAGCTTGAACTGACTCCAGGGGATGCGGATACTGACTCAGACGATGGTTCGCAGATTCCTTACATACCGGATGCCGGATATTCACCCTATGGTCAGGATGAACCGGAAAATCGTCAATACGGTTATCCGGAAGAGTCGGAGGATGGCGGTCAGGACGGATACGGCGACGTCGGGCATCGTAATGTTCACGATGAGGAAGAGAACGACTATTATGATTCCGATCCTGATTCTGAAAATGAGGAGGTACCTGCCGTAAAATCCCGTGTGCCCCGGCTTGATCCCGAGGATCCCGATTATTGGATTTCGGAAGAAGACGCTTCTCCGCTAAGCGGAATAATGAACGTCAAGACTCAGAAATGGAAGTGGATGCTTGGGGCAGCCGCAGTGCTTCTTGCGTTGCTGCTGGGCGCCTGGATATGGCTTTTCCGTCCGTATTCGGACAATGCGGTGAAATACGGATACCTGAAGAATATGGAGCGCCGGGGGACGATAATAAAGACATTCGAGGGCAGTATGATCCCCTATAAGGAGCTTGGAGATCCGGACCCGCTTTATTTCAGTGAACTTCCTTTCAGCGTGGAAAGTGATTCTCTTGCTGCCGTAATGAAGAGGATGATGCTTGGATGTATACCTGTAAGGGTAGAATATGAAATGTATCGCACGTCTCTGCCTTGGAAAGGAGAGTCGCGGATGATCGTCATAAAGGCGGATACTGCCGATCCACGTAAGATTTTGCCACCTGAATACAGGCGCTGATCAACATTATTAATTATGAACTGCTATGATGCCGACATCTTTTAAGAAACATATAGCTATATTGAGTGGCGTGGCGGCCAGCGTCATGTTGCTTTGGGGCTGCGCCTCGATCGGCAATCCTTCCGGCGGCCCCCGCGACGAGGATCCTCCACGCTTCGTGCGTGCCAACCCGGCTCCGGGATCGGTAAACGTAGACCCGAGCAACATACATATTGACTTCAACGAACTGGTCAACGTCAAGGACGCTTTTCAGAACGTGGTGCTCTCACCTCCGGGAGCATCCACCCCCCGTGTGTCCACCCGAGGCCGGAGGGTAGTAGTCAACATCACTGACACGCTTCTTCCCAACACTACTTATACAATAGACTTCGGCGATGCCATCGAAGACAACAACGAGGCAAATAAACTTTCAGGATTCGCTTACACGTTCTCTACGGGTCCTGTGCTCGATTCGCTGCGGATCTCCGGAATGGTGCTTGGCGCCGAGGATATGGAGCCTCAGCAGGGAGTCTTCGTAGGCGCATACATATCTAAAGAAGACTCTGCGTTCACACGTATGCCGTTCGAGCGTCTTGCGCGCACCGACGAATACGGCCGGTTCATTATCCGCGGACTGCAGGATACCACCTACAGACTGTTTGCGCTCAAGGATCTCGACAACGACAAGCATTATGCGAATCCGGAAGAGGATATTGCATGGTTTGAAGATGTCATCCGCCCATCTTCAGAACGCATCATGACCTCCGACACTATCCGCGACCTCTACACAGGCGCGGTCGATACGGTGATACAGCGTGAAAGGACACGCTTCCTGCCCAACAATGTATTGCTGCGTATGTACAATACCGGTCTGAAACCCCAGTATCTCGTAAGCTATACCCGCCCTGATTCCACCAGGCTTGAGTTCATCTTCAACTCCCCCTCCGAAGTCAGGCCGAGGATAAGTATAGCTGATGACGAGGCGTTCCCGGCGCCATTGAAGGCAGAAAGTTCTGTCGGTAATGACACCCTGACTTTCTGGCTCCCCCGTGAGCTGGCCATGCGCGACACGCTCAGTCTTGCACTTGAATATTCCAACGTGGCACTGCTCACCGGTATCGAAACCATCGTCAACGACACGGTGAAGCTTATGAAGCCGAAAGAGCAGTCTTCTAAGAAAAAGAAGGATCAGAAGAAAAAGAAAACCGATAAGAAAGACATCTCAAAAAAGAAAGATGAGTCCGGATTACCGGCTGATTCCATAGCCGGACTTCCGGCAGATTCGCTTGCAGTATCGCTCCCCGATATAAAGGATGCCGACTCAGAGGACGAGGAGGAGAAGCCGAAGATCCCTTCCTTCTCTTTCCAGGCGAAAGGTCCTGACACTGACATCACGCTTCCTTTGACTATAGAGGTTCCCGTTCCGCTTTCTCGAATCGATCCGAATGCTTTCCGGCTGGAGTTTAAACCTGATACCGTATGGTTGCCAGTCAATGGTGAATACAGGATAGAGCGGGCCGATACGCTTTCGGAGCGACGCTTCAAGATCGAATTCCCCTGGCAGAGAGGCACGGCATATAAACTTTCGGTCGATTCTCTCGCCGCGACAGACATATATGGCATCAACAGTGATCCTCTGGCGTATGAATTCAAGACTAAGGCTCCTGAAGATCTGTCTAATCTGAAACTTACCCTCACCGGCCTCGACCGTGATATTCCTGCATTCGTACAGCTTATGGCTTCGGGTGACAAGCCTAAATACACAGCCACGGTCAAAGATGGTGTCGCTTATTTCGAAGGAATAGATGCGGGCAAATATTATGCCCGGCTCTATGAGGATTTCAACGGCGACGGAAAATATACACCGGGAAGTTACCGGCTTCAGAAAGTCTTCGGTGAGCGTACGGATACCATTTCAGACTCTATTCCCGTGATGCCTGCTGATTCCATTTCTGTTATCGCTACGGATTCCATCAGCATCTCAGGATTGCCTTCGGACTCCGTATCCACGGCTGATATAGATATAAAGTCGGTGGGATTCATACGTCCGCTGAGCGACCGGGAGATCGTAGATAGCCTTGTCAGGGCCGGCTACAGCATAGTCCCGATCGAGACCGATTCAGTGGGAAAGGACATACTGATCGCCATACAGCCGGACTATGTCTACTACTATCCCAAGACCATCAATGTAAAGAAAAACTGGGATATGGAGCAGACATGGAATGTGTTTGAGACAGCGCTTGACCTCCAGAAACCGGGTAAGATCAAGAAGAACAAGCCTAAGCGTTCCAATGCCAACCGACAGTCTCAGGAAGAGGAGGAAGAGGAAGACGAGGATGATTTCGGGACAAATCCTTTCGATACACGACGCAACAACAACAACCGTGGAGCCAACGGGCGTCGGCAGACTTACTGAGGCAATATCATCTTCCTTACTCCGCGGGTAGTCTTTACTACATAAAGACCTTTCTCTATGCCGGACAGCCCCGAGGCCGCTCCGGCATATCTTTTCATGCCTGCTATGTCGTATACTTCCACATGGTCATTCGGAGAAAGCTGTCCGCCGGGAGTCTCTATTGATTCGATGCCTGCGTAATGGAGCGCGAGCTTCAGGCCGCCGACAGGATCGAAATATCCATTGCCGTTATGAGGATCGTCGGGCTCGGAAATGTCAAGACGGTTCGATTCGGCGATAATACGCTTTACGTCATGCACGGTCAGAGTCGGTACCGCCTCAAGCCATGTGGCGATATATCCTGCTACGTAGGGAGATGACATCGATGTGCCGCTTTCATCAAGCCATGTGGTGCCTCCCATGCTGAGATGCGGATGTGACGGATATGCAGTGAAAAACGGCTGGCTGAAGGCCGACATGATAGTGGCTCCCGGCGCTACAGTAAGGGGGAGCACACGGCTGTCGCGCAGTGTGCCGTAGCTGCTGTGTCTGACTGTGGCCCCTTTCTCATATCCGGTAGGCTCTAAATAGACCTCGCCGCCGGTTGATTCAGGGTTGCTCAGCGGCACGGAATCACGGTTGCCGTACATGCCGACACTTATCACGTTGAAGCCACATGCCAGATCGCTTATCGTGCGTTCTGTCGTCGGGACCGGATTGCCGGAAAGGGCGGTCAGCCGCGTGTATGTTCCGTCGGCATATACCTCCACATCGCCGCCTGGCTCTCCTACGGCCTTTACGGCAAGCACGTATCTTGCCCACGGACCGTCGGAGGCGGTTTCGTCCGCCATGAACTCATACATTAACGACGTGCAATGGCGGCCGTTTTCGGGATCGACGTATCCTACGGCCTCCAGTTCGCCCTTGAAAGGAAAGTCATCGGGAGCGGCCTCTGTACCTCCCCATGTATAGGAGCGGCTCTCTTCTCCGGTGAGGCAGAACGGTTCAAGCCACTCTACCACCTTTTTCTCGTTAGTGTCGTAAAGTCCAAGCGATATGGACAATGGCGCCGACGTGCCGCTCCATATGTCGGTTGCCCCATACATCCGGTATTGATTCCATGCGCGGTTTCCGAGACGGAAGGAAATTTCAGTACGGTCAGATGTGAACTCTGAGATCAGGGTATTGAGCTGATTGCCCTCATTGCCTGCCGACATTACTATTATGGCGTCGTCGGCACACATGTCGAGATACTGCGAGAAGAGGGAACTGCCGTCGTGCGGACCTGTATAGCTTCCTACTGAAATATTGATGACAGCCGGTTTCCCGACCTCCTTCGCGTAGTCGATAATGTCTTCGACTCCTGCAAGGAGTCCGACTTCCGTAAGTGTCGATACCGTCGCCACTATCTCTGCTCCGGGAGCTATGCCGACGTATGGTGTGCCGGCTCCTCCTCCTGCAAGTATTCCGCAGACGTGTGTGGCATGATACTTGTCAGGATTGTCCGTCACCCATCGGCGATATTCGTCATCACCGTCAAGCTGCAGGCGGATGCCGTCTTGTTCTACATACTGTACCACCCGCTTTATTCTTGATTTTCCGTCCGCGTCGATAAACGTAGGATGAAGTGGATCTATGCCGATGTCGCAGAGTCCTACCACTACGTCTTTTCCCGTATATGGAATGCCGACGGCTGTCCCGCTCTGGATTGATCCGGCATCGAAATGTCTGACTGACTCGTCAAGAGTCGGAGTTATGGATCTGGCCTTTCTGAAATCTGTCTTGCCGCTTCGTGTAGGTGTGTTTGGGAATAGACATAGCAGTATGTCTCCGCGCCGTCTCAGCACGTCGACACCTTCAGATTCGAGATCGACAAGTTCTGCCTCTGACTGGATCTTAACAAGGCGTGGCACAAACAGAGGCTCCTTCTCCTCGGCACCTGCCGGAAGTGCAGGGATTAGTATGGATAATAGAAATGTAAGGGATATAAGGTATCGTTTCATGATTATAATTAAGGGGCGGATTTTAGCCGCCCCGTTTAAGAAAAAAGATTTTTAATAATGTCTTTAATCCTTATTCTGGTAGCGTGAAGACCACTTCCAAATTCGACTCGCTGTCTACGGGCTTACCTTCCACAGTAGCCGGCTTCCATGCAGGCATCCCCTTCACAAGGCGGATTGCCTCAGCCTCCAGATCAGGGTCTACAAGGCGCACGATCGATAGCTTGTCAAGTGCTCCGTCGGTCTTAACTATGAATTTTACGTTTACGACTCCCTCTATGCCATTGTTGATCGATGGCTGGGGATACTTGAGGTTTTTCTGTATATAGGCCGTCATGGCCTTCTCTCCGCCGGGGAAACTGGCGGGAATAGTGTCTGACTTGGCTGTCTGGGCCATTGCCGTTCCGGCGATGGCAAGTGATGCGAATATTGACAGTATTTTTTTCATAAAGAGAAGTTTTGGATTATATATCTATATAGACAATGCAAGTGATGAAAAGTTACATTTGCCACATGATAGATACACTCCCGCCGATGCCTGTAGTGAGCGGTGAGTTATAGTAGTAATACTTCGGAATGTAGTTGAGGACATTGTCAACGCTTGCTCCGAGTGTGAATCCTTTCGGAAATGTCTGGCTTAGCGTAATGCCGAGCATGGAGTAAGCCGGATAGCGCTGGGTACGTGCCACATCGGGAGAAAACAGCGACATTACGTCTCCCGTTACTGCGGAAAGCCACTTGAAATTGGCGGTTGCGGTAAACCGCCAGTCCGGTTTCCAGTCATGTACATAGTCGGCCTTGAGCGTCAGCGCGTGAGGACGTGTAGGATTCGCATGGATGTCACCCTTGCCGTAGACCTCATGTGTGAAAAGATATTCTCCGTTGATAGTCAGCCCGAAAGGAAATGACTTCATGGCGGATATGTCCAGCCCTGTAATATAGAGTCTTTTCAGATTGATATACTGCAATCCGGCCATAGACTCGTTCCAGAGATAGGATATGCGGTTGTCGACGATATTGTGGAAGGCCATTACCGTTATGTTCCGGCTCCCTTTCATATATTCGGCCGAGACACTCAGATTCTGGCTTGTCTCCGATTTCAGGTCAGGATTGCCATGTATATGGAATATTCCTGCCATGTCGAAGTCCATATACAGTTCCTTCAGGTTGGGGGCGCGGAATCCGGCTGCATAGTTCAGGCGCAACGCGCATTTTCCCGTTCCCGGACGCCAAAGCATGCTGAGCTTGGGCGAGACCCTGTTTGCCCGTGATGCGGAAAACCAGTCGTATCTCAATCCGGGTACGATCCATACGTTTTTTGCCGCGTTCCAGTCCCACTGCAGGTAAGCGTCAAGATTGGTCTGGGAATGCGATCCTGTGTCAAACTCATAAGACATAAGATAGTCGTCAAGCCAGTCTCCTCCGGCTGTCAGCGTACCGGTACCCTCGAATTCATGGGAATACTGGAAATGCAGCGAGTTCTGCCGGTTACGGTAGTCGCGTGTCTGCTCGCCGGTCGCTATCTCGTAGTCATACTTGTCATATGTATCGAAGGAATATTTTGCTATGAATTCCTTCCATCTGGCGGAGATGCCGGCGGAAATGTCACTGTAGCGTTCGTGAGTGGCGTTGGTGCTGTTTCTCTGACGCCAGTAATAGCCGGCCCGTGCTGTGACTGATGCTTCATCGCTGAGCGTGATGACAGCGCGGTCACGGATATTCCAGCTGTGGGTTGCATACGCCCTGCTGAAATCACCGCGATTCGGAAACCTTATCTCTCCCTGTGAGTCAAAGCGGGCATCGAGTGAATTGGCTACCCTTCCTTTCCTGTAGGTGGCGAGCGCGCCGTAGCTCTGCAGAGAATGTGAACCGTAACGGGCATTCAGCTTGATATGTGATCCTTCTTTAGCCTTTCCTGAAATAATATTCACTACTCCGCCGGTTGCGTTGGATCCATAGAGCGACGAGGCCGCTCCCTTTACGATCTCCACCCTCTCCACATTCTGAAGATTCAGGCGGGAATAGTCGGGGTTGTCGAGAGTCTCTCCCGCCATACGTTCTCCGTCAAGCAGGAAGAGTATGCCTCCGCCCCCGAATCCTGACATGTTTATCTGTGGGTTCTGTGCCATTCCGAGAGAGAACTCGACTCCGGGCATCTGCTGCTCGAGCAATCCGGCGATATCCGGCTTGCCGCTGCGGGTGATGTCGGCAGCAGTCATGATGCGGGTCACGACAGGTGTGTCTTTCAGTAGTTTTGGCGTACGGGTAGCTGTCACCACTACCGCCTCAAGAGTATCGGGAGTGGAAATGACAAGGTCGGAAGCAGAGTCCGAGACTCCACTTCCGGCCATCAAGGTCATTATCAATCCTAAGATTGCCAATTTATTTCAAAGTTCCTGTAAACGTGAAGTTTATGTCCATCGGCATGCGCCCGGGACGTACGACATACTCGGCTTTGACCGCCTTACCTTCTATCGTTCCCGTCAGCTTTCCTGTATAGACTACATCTTCAACCTTTACCGAGAAATCATCCTCGCTGAATGTATATTTACCACCCATCTCGGTCACATCCACGTCATTGATGGTAAGCGACGGAATAGTAAAGGCTGTCGGACCAATAGGGGGAGTGAAAGTACATTGCGGGATGACGACAGTCACGTCATCGGCATCGGTAGGATCCTTCATTATCTTCAGGTCATATTCACCTTCGATGTTACCTGGCTCGTATCCTATTACGGAATAGTCAAGCGACCCTGTATATGTGCCTGTTATGGCGTCGACCACAGCCGGATCATTTTTGTCGTCCTTGTCGCAGCTTACGAAAGCCGGAAGGAGAATAAACAGTGCTGCAAGCACTGCCATCATTC
Source organism: Muribaculaceae bacterium (assembly GCA_029070945.1). Lineage (GTDB taxonomy): Bacteria > Bacteroidota > Bacteroidia > Bacteroidales > Muribaculaceae > Lepagella. The sequence continues at coordinate 1,562 of JAIEBK010000044.1, read as the reverse complement.
TGACTTGTTTCATTACTGCTGTCCTCCTATGCCGAGAAGTTCAACCTCGAAGATAAGGTCGGCGTTCGGACCAATCGGACCGCCCGGTGTGCCCATCTCGCCATATGCGAGGTTGCTGGGAATATAGAAGACGGTTTTTCCACCTTCCTTCATGAGCTGAAGACCTTCTGTCCAGCCTTTGATCACCATCTGCAGGGGGAAGCTTGTAGGCTGGCCGCGCTCTACTGAAGAGTCGAATACAGTGCCGTCAAGGAGGCGGCCGGTATAGTGTACGGTCACCACATCTGTCTCCTTCGGCGATGCGCCTGTGCCCTCTGTTACTGTCACATATTTAAGTCCGGAAGGAGTGGTCTGATATCCGGAGTTTCCTTTGAAGAAATCCGCATTGTAGGCGGACATGTCGGAGGTAGCCAATGAGTCGTTCTGCACCTCTGTCACTTCATTTACCGGTTCGGCGACAGTCGCTGTGTCTGCAGATGCCGGTTTCTGCTTGCCGCATGATGCGACGCAAAGAGCGGTTGCCGTCACTGCAATGACGGCAATCGCTGATCTGAATGTCTTTTTCATTATTATATAATTCAATTTGCTCCTTATTTCTTTACCACCTTGATAAGTTCAACATCAAAGATGAGTGTCGAGTGAGGCGGAATTGCGTTAGGCACACCCTGTGCGCCGTAAGCGAGGTCGCTCGGGATGAAGAATGTGTACTTGGCACCTTCCTTCATGAGCTGAACGCCTTCTGTCCAACCCGGAATAACGCGGTTCAGGGGGAATGTGGCGGGTTCGCCGCGGCTTACGGATGAGTCGAACACGGTTCCGTCAAGCAGACGGCCCGTATAGTGTACTGTCACCTCATCGGTAGCTGTAGGCTGAGCGCCTTCACCTTCCTTCTCAACTACATACTGCAGACCGCTTGCGGTTTCTTTCACACCCTCACGGCTCTTGTTTTCAGCGAGGAACTTAGTGCCGGCCTCCTTGGCTGCAGCCTCGGCCTTCTGCTGGAGATCCATCAGATATTCATTGATCATCTTCTGGCATTCTTCTTCGGGAACCTCCGGTGTGCCACCGTCGAAGGCAACCTTAACACCATCCTTGAACGCTTCGGAATCAAGGGTTCCGACACCCATAGCCTTGAGCTGTTTGCCCATAAGGACGCCCCAGGCATAGCTTAATTTATCCATAATTCTTTTCCTTTTCTAAATTTAATTTAGTTATACATTTGTTATTTCAATTCTACCGTATAGGTAGGGACGTACGGTACGTGCGTCCGCCGTGGCAGGTCTGACCTGCTACATCAATAAAACGTATTTTCCGCAAATTTAGTTTGCTGATACGCTTCGGATGGCCTATTTATCTCACTTTTGAGATGTTTTAACAATAAACTTTAACAATCATTTGGAAAGTTGAGAATTTCTGACTAACTTTGCACTCGGAATCGACCTCGAAGGCCACACACGGGTGTGAGGGAGAGGTCGGATCGAAGGTTTGGTCCGGTAGCTCAGCTGGATAGAGCAACAGCCTTCTAAGCTGTGGGTCTTGGGTTCGAATCCCAACCGGATCAC
>JAIEBK010000043.1 GCA_029070945.1 Muribaculaceae bacterium | reverse complement strand
TCCGCGCCGACGATTCTGAGTCGGTTTGGCTGCGGAGTGAGGGAGCGATGCGGGCATCGTGACCGAGCGACAAAGCCAAAGCGGCCGGAATCGGCAAGTGGAGGATATACGAGATCATCTACTTTCAGTGAGGTTATTATTATATCGTTTTAATTTGAATAGCTACTTATGGATTTTATAACTGAAAAAGACAGGATCTATGCCACTGATCCCACTGGCAAAGTAATAGCTGAAGTGACATTCCCGACCAAAGACGGAGTATCGACAATCGACCATACATTTGTGGATCCCTCTCTGAGAGGAGAAGGGGTTGCCGGTAAACTGGTGAAACTCGCGGCTGACAAAATCTTAGCTGAAGGTAACAAGATAGCCGCCACCTGTTCATATGCTGTCGCATGGTTTCATCGTCACCCGGAATACCAATTGGTATGCTCCGGCCCGGTCGCGTGCCGAATCGACAGACGAAGATAAAAAAGAATTTATTAAAATGAACAACGCTGATATCGAGAATATCTTAGAGACGAACGGTATCAAACCGACGGCAAACAGAATCCTCGTCCTTAAAGAGCTGATGAGGAATTCCCATCCGGTTAATCTCGCGGATCTGGAGATCGCATTGGCGCCTATGGATAAAGGAAGTATCTTCCGTGTGCTTCAGCTGTTCTCCGAAAAGGAAGTAATCCATGTGATTGAAGACGGGAGCCGTTCACTCAAATATGAAGTCTGCCATGCTGAGCATCATCATACCGCAACGGACCAGCATCCGCATTTCTACTGCGAGAAATGTGGAGAGCTGTATTGCCTTGACAGTGTGGCGTTGCCTGACATCAAGCTTCCCGAAAACTTCCGGATAAAATCAGTCAACCTTATGATCAAGGGGATCTGTCCCAAATGTGGGGACCTAAAGTAGAGGATGTTCCATCTTTTTCCCTAACCATGAAACAGCCTGTAAATTCAGTTCCCCGTTATGCTCCATGCAGTCTTTTCATTTTTTCCGTACGTTTAATATAGATGTTGTTTCGACGTATTGTTGAAATAGGAGATAATGGAAATCGAACGGCTTATAGAACAGTGCAGGCAAGGGAACAGGGAAGCTCTTGGAGATCTGTATAAAGCATATGCGCAGCGAATGAGAGGCATATGCCGGCATTATGTTTGCGACCCTGAGGCCGTAGACGATGTTTTACATGATGCGTTTATCGTAATCTTCACTTCTTTCGACCGGTTGAGAAACGAGGAAAAAGCCGAGGCCTGGATGACCGGAATTGTCAGGAACGTTGCCTTGAAGTATCGTAAACGTATAATGGCTGTTAAGACTGTTTCGGAAAATGAAGTAAATGAGGAAGCACTGAGTTCAGCAGCCGAACCGGAAACGACCGAACCGATGGCAACGTTTGTGGAACTCATGGAGATGGTCGACAGACTGCCGGAAGGATACGGCAAGGTTTTCCGCCTTTCTGTATTCGAAGGGTTGTCGCATAAAGAAATAGCCGAGGAACTTGGTATAGAGCCGCATTCATCGTCTTCGCAGCTTGCGCGCGCGAAAAAAATGATGCGTAAGATGATAAAGCAATACCGATTATGGCTTTTGATTCCATTATTGGTTGCAGTCCCGCTGATAATACTGTATTATAAACAAAATGCTATAGACAAAAAGACAGCAAACCTTCCCGTCTCAATAGATGCAAATCCGGATATAAAGGAAACCGGCAATATTGCTGAACATGGAGAAGCCTTAAAGGTATCTCCATGCATTCCATCTGCAACCACATCGATTGGTCATCTTTCTGTAACTCCCATGCAGATATATACCTATGACGCAGATCGATCACCAAAAGCCGTGATTACCGATGTCCTTGCTCCTGACAGTATACCGGGAATAACTGCGCAACAGGAATGTCCTGACATCGTTTCCGACAAAGAGCAATCTAATACAGTATTCGCCTTGCCTACTGATACGGTGACACCCACCCGCAAAACAGAAGCATGGCAATACAATCAGATCGCCTTAAGAAAAAGAAAAACCAAGGATAACAGGAGCTGGAATATTTTCCTGGCCTACAACGGAAGCGTTCAGGGCGAAAAGAGCCGGATCAACGACTATATGACCATACCTTCACTCTCTAAGGACGGCACACGCTCTACAAAGATTTATAACTGGGGAGAATGTATGGATTATGTAATAGGCAATGCTCATGTAATGGATCCTTTAATCGCCCTTAATATGTATAATATGGCTCTCGCGAATTCCAAAAATCCACAGAATCCCATCACCGAGAAATCAAAACACGAACGGCCATTGACCCTGCAGCTGTTGTTCAGCCGGCAGATCAGCAGTCACTGGTCATTTACGACCGGATTGAGTCTCACCGGAATGAAGTCTTCTTTTGAGAGTAGCAGTCGGCAAGCCGGCAGTACTCCAGCCGTCATCTATCGCACGCAGCGCATCCATTATCTCGGTGTGCCCGTCAAGGCCGGCTTCAGCATAGCCGAACGCAACCGTATGAGCATTTACGCCTCAGGTGGGATTCTATTTGACTTTCCGGTAAGCGCCAGGCAGACTACCAGATTCGTATATAGCGATCCATATGATTCCTCTTATATCAATTCCGATATCAGCACCGGAATCCATGCTCCCGGTCAGTTGTCGTTCGGTGTGGGAGTAGGGCTGCAGTATGAGATTCTTCCGCACATCAATATATTCCTCGAACCAAGTATCAGTTATTATCTTACCGACAGACAGGGGATAGAGACCTACCGTACAGAGCATCCGTTTGACATATCTATACCGGTCGGTATAAAATTAAGCTGGTAATTCATGCAGTGTTTTTGCATATCGGTAACTATATAAATAGAGAATACCCATCTTCAGATTGAATTAACCTGTTGAATCTATATCTGCCCGATCGGACGAAATGATTAACGAAAAACTTTCTGCTTATGAAAATCAATTTCTTTGTAAAAAGCATGTTGCTTGTTTTTGTTGCTTTATTAACCGGATGCCGTAGTAATGAAGATCCGGAAAATGCAACGCTCGGAATTGTCTCAATTTCTTTTGTGCATGAAGCAATTGCTAATGCATCTGAAAATAATTTTCAACAAGAAAATCTGCCTGTCTGGCTTCTTGATTTTGTTCTCAATTTGAAGCAAGATGACATACAGGATGTGGCAGCATTTCGATCAAAATGGAGAGGTGAGGATATATATTATGTATACGATGGTTACTCCTCTTGTCTCCTATGTAACACTTTCAAGTCAGACGGTAGGAAATTCGAGTCAAACAATGATTTTGTTGAATTTTGGAATTCTGCGCCGCATTGGGAACTGATTTATCTAAGTAAAAGTAAAATTCATGACATATGAAACCACTGATCCGATTTATGGCGATGGCCATAGCAGGCATGACAATGAC
>JAIEBK010000042.1 GCA_029070945.1 Muribaculaceae bacterium | reverse complement strand
TATAAATGAGTTTGTAGTGTGTGCCTCTTCATATCAGCCGTGGCTTGACCATAAATACGATGACTCGGCAAGCGCGCACCCATACATATTCCACCGTCATAATCCCGCCTGGGACAAGAGCCGTGATCATTTCTGGGAGTATCAGGCCCGTTGCTCACAGATGCTCCGGACAGGCCGGCCTGTGGTAGATATCCTCGTGTATCTCGGCTCCGACCTTCCCGCAAAGACGATGGCATTCAAGCTTCCCGGGATTCCGGAAGGATATAACTTCGACGTCTGTACACCTGCGTCACTCAGACACTGGATCGAAAATCCATCTGACCTGTCACCGGAATACCGGATAGTTGCCGTGCAGGACCGCTCCGCAATAACGGAAGAGGCCGAACGTATGTTTGAGATACTCAGCCGGCGGGGTATTGCAGTCGTGCGCTGCGACAAAGGCGAGAATGTAGCTGAAGCCGTGGCAAAGGCCGGACTTAAGCCGGACCTATATATCAAAAGCGATGATCGTCCCGACAGCAAGGTGCATTTCACCCATCGGAAGACCGACGATTCAGACATCTATTTCGTCTATAATCATAGCGACAGTCCATACTCCGCTCCTTTATATCTCCGCACTGACAGAAACGACATAGAATTCTGGAATCCCCTGAAAGCTGAAAAGTCACGCCCAGAAAACAACACCTTAAATCTCGCTCCGCATGAAAGCTTATTCATCATTGCAAGGCATTAAAAAAATATATGTAAGATTTTAAGAATGCTGAAAAATAAAAATCATTGAATATTTGGCAGTTCGGAAAATTTATATTAATTTTGCGCCATCTTAGGGGAAGGTATGCCCGGACTGCACTGAAAGTCTGAAAGGAAACTACAGGCGCGACACAGACATCCACCCTCAGACAGAGATTTATTAACCATATTAACTAACTTTTTTAATGAGCGAACTTAATGTTCAGACCCCGATCGAAGATTTCGATTGGGATGCCTACGAAAAAGGCACAACCGCTGGCGCGAAGAGCCGCGAGGAAGTAGAAAAAACCTACGACGAGACTCTCAAGACAGCAAAAGACAACGAAGTTGTAACCGGCACCGTAAAGTCTATCTCCAAGCGTGAGGTACGCGTGGACATAGGCATGAAGAGCGACGCCATCATCCCCGTGAGCGAATTCCGCTACAACCCCGACCTTAAGGAAGGCGACGAGGTAGAGGTATTCATCGAGACTCTCGAGGACAAGAACGGTCAGCTTCGCCTCTCTCACAAGAAAGCCTGCCAGACCCGCAGCTGGGATCGCGTAAATCAGGCTCTCGAAAACGACGAAATCATCAAGGGCTATGTCAAGAGCCGCACCAAGGGCGGTATGATCGTCGATGTATTCGGCATCGAGGCATTCCTCCCCGGCAGCCAGATCGACGTTCGTCCGATCCGCGACTACGATGTATTCGTCGACAAGACTATGGAATTCAAGGTAGTCAAGATCAATCAGGAATACAAGAACGTTGTTGTCAGCCACAAGGCACTCATCGAAGCCGAACTCGAGGCTCAGAAGAAGGAGATCATCTCCAAGCTCGAGAAAGGCCAGGTGCTCGAAGGCAAGGTCAAGAACATCACCAACTATGGTGTGTTCATCGACCTCGGCGGTGTTGACGGCCTCGTTCACATCACAGACCTCAGCTGGGGCCGCGTAAGCGATCCTCACGAGGTTGTCAAGCTTGACCAGGACATCAAGGTGGTTATCCTTGACTTCGACGACGAGAAGAAGCGTATCGCCCTTGGCCTCAAGCAGCTCATGCCCCATCCCTGGGATAACCTCGACTCCAACCTCAAGGTGGGCGACCACATCAAGGGTAAGGTCGTTGTCATGGCCGACTACGGTGCGTTCGTAGAGGTTCAGCCTGGTGTGGAAGGTCTCATCCACGTAAGCGAGATGAGCTGGAGCCAGCACCTCCGCAGCGCTCAGGACTTCCTCAAGGTAGGCGACGAGATCGAGGCTGTGATCCTCACTCTCGACCGCGAAGACCGCAAGATGAGCCTCGGCATCAAGCAGCTTAAGAACGATCCCTGGGAGAATATCGAAACTAAATACGCTATCGGCAGCCGCCACACCGCTAAGGTGCGCAACTTCACCAACTTCGGCGTATTCGTTGAGATCGAAGAGGGCGTAGACGGCCTCATCCACATCTCCGACCTCAGCTGGACCAAGAAGGTAAAGCACCCCAGCGAGTTTACATCGGTAGGCAGTGAGATCGAGGTTCAGGTTCTTGAGATCGACAAGGACAACCGTCGCCTCAGCCTCGGCCACAAACAGCTCGAGACCAACCCATGGGAGGAATTCGAAGGCCGCTTCACCGTTGGCAGCATCCACGAAGGCACCGTATCCGAAGTTATGGATAAGGGCGCTGTTATCACCCTCGATGGTGGCGTGGAAGGCTTCGCTACTCCGAAGCACCTCGTGAAGGAAGACGGAAGCCAGGCTAAGCTCGGCGAGAAGCTCAACTTCAAGGTGATCGAATTCAACAAAGACAGCAAGCGCATCATCCTGAGCCACAGCCGCATCGCTGAAGACGCAACCCGCGCTGCACAGCGTGCTGAGCGTCAGGCAAATCGTGCTGAGCGTGCAGAGCGCAATGCTCGCCGCCAGGAAGAGGAGCGCGTAGAGGCTCCCGCAATCGAGAAGACAACCCTCGGCGACCTCGGCGCACTCCAGGCTCTCAAGGAGCAGCTCGCAAAGGCTGAGAAGAAAGGCTGATCTCCGCAGATCACACAATAACGCAAAAAGGGAGGTTTCCTTTCGGAAATCTCCCTTAATCATATAAATAGCTAACTCAATTTTCACAAATGAAAGTTGATGGTTATAAGGTTACCAGTTTAAAAGGTTAGCTTATATCATACAATATATATCATGAAAAAAACATTTTGCACCATCACTTTTACAGCAGCCACGCTCATGCTTTCCGCCGCCCCGGTAAAAGCTCCGGCCGGAGGAAAGCCGATCAGCAACCACCTTATAGGTATTTTCTTTGAAGACATCAGTTCTTCAGCCGATGGCGGACTAAGCTCTGAACTTATACAGAACGGCTCGTTCGAATTCAGTCCGGTGGAACGCGACGGCTGGGGACCGGGCACTGCCTGGAAAATGTCAAGACCCGGACATTCGCTTGGAAACATCATCGTAAGACAGCAAGATCCAATACATCCCAATAATCCTAACTACCTTCGGCTTGAGGCAGAACGGACACGCGAATTCAAGGACTATAAAGGATGGCGAGGATTCGGACTGCAAAACGACGGCTTTGACGGAATATCCGTCAGGGAAGGAGAAAAATATGACTTCTCAGTCTTCCTCCGCAATGTCGGGAAGAACCCTATGACGGTCCGTGTCGCACTTGTGGAGCCGCAAGGATGGGGAAAAGATCCGGAGCTTCTAGCAGATACGGAACTGACTATTTCTTCAGAAGACTGGAAGAAATACGAAAGTTCTCTCACGCCATCCAAGACCTGCAAGAATGCTGCTTTAATGATTCTTATGCTTGACAAAGGTACCGTCGATATAGATATGGTATCGCTTAAACCTGAAGACTCATACAAGGGCCATGGACTACGCAAGGATCTCGTAGAGAGTCTGGCTGCATTGAATCCTAAGTTCATGCGATTCCCGGGCGGATGCATAGTGCATGGAGGCGGCGACGGATTCTGGAACACTTACCGATGGAAAGAGACCGTAGGACCTAAAGAAACACGCAGGCAACAGAAAAACTGCTGGGGATACCATCAGTCTTTTGATCTCGGATATCCGGAATACTTCCAGCTTTGCGAGGATCTCGGCATGGAGCCCCTGCCTATCCTCCCGTCAGGCGTGAATTGCCAGGGCTCCAACGGAGGCTGGGGAATGTGGCCCGACCAGGCTCAGGATGCATGCGCTATGGAAGACATGGAAGAATGGACTCAAGATGCTCTCGACCTCATCGAATGGGCCAACGGCGATGTCAGCACAAAATGGGGTAAGATCCGCGCGGAAGGCGGTCATCCGGAGCCTTTCAACCTTAAATACCTCGGTATAGGCAACGAAGAGAAGATCAGTCCGGAATTCAGTGAGCGATTCAAATACATGTATGACCGCATCACTAAAGAACATCCCGATATAATGATCGTGGGGACGGCCGGCCCGGGCTCTCATCCCGGCAATCCGGACTATGAAAACGGATGGACACTCGCCCGTGAGCTTGACATTCCTATCCTTGACGAGCATTATTATGAACCACGCGAATATTTCATGAAGTCTCGCCAATATGACTCATATCCTCGCGATGGCAAGACCAAGGTATATCTTGGTGAATATGCGTCAAAAGACAAGAAACTTATCGACGCGCTTGCAGAGGGTCTCTACCTGATACATGTGGAACGTAATGGTGACATAGTTGACATGACCTCATACGCTCCCCTCTTTGCCCGCAAAAATGCGACAAACTGGAATCCGGATCTCATATATTTCGATAACGAGACTGTCTACCCGACATGCAGCTACTATATCCAGCAGATGTTTGGAAATTCAGCCGGCGATTATTATTACGGCGACTGCGTGACCATCGATGATCCTGACAAATCGGAAGGTGACGGCTACCTGCAGGAGCAGTCTGTGATACTCGACACAAAGGGACGAAAATTATATGTCAAGGTTGGAAATGCCTCCGGCAATACCAAGACAGCACATGTAGATCTTTCCAGATTCAAGCCAAAAGGGACGGTGATAAAGACCGTGATATCGGGTAATCCGGATGAAGAAAACAACTATGACGCCCGGCCCATCACTCCGAAGACCAATACAATGAAGGCTTCAAGTAAATTCGACCTCCAGGTTCCCCCTTACTCCTTCACCATGCTTGAATATAATCTCTGACACATTCCTACGACACTGAACCTTACAAAAGCTTATCCCTCAACTCCGGGGGATAAGTTTTTTTTTCAACAAAAAGAATAAATATTTTGCTATGTCAGAAAAAATTATTAATTTTGCGAGCCGATTTTATCCAGATCTCATTGCAAGCTCCGGAAGAAAAGGGATTTTGGCCGATCCGCCTTCCTCCCGAAGCAGTGAGACAGAATGCTCGGATGCGGAGGCTTAGACCGCATAAGACATTCAAAACCAGGAATTTTAAAATCAAATAAAACAAACTAAAAGTGGATTCTTTAAGTTATAGAACACTTTCCGCTACTCCGGAAACAATCAACAAGAAGTGGGTCGTAATCGACGCCACAGATCAGGTGCTCGGTCGCCTCTGCTCTAAGGTAGCAAAAATCCTTCGCGGCAAATACAAGCCCGACTTCACACCCAACATGGATTGCGGCGACAACGTGATCATCATCAATGCCGACAAGGTCATCATGACCGGCCTGAAGATGGACAAGCACGAATATCTCCGCTATACAGGCTATCCCGGCGGTCAGCGCGCCTACACTCCGCGCGATCTTATGAACAAGTCTTTCAAGAAGACCATCAAGGCCGGCAAGCACCCTCTCTACATCAAGGTGCTCAAGGGTATGCTCCCCAAGACCAAGCTCGGTGCGGCACAGCTCCGCAACCTCTATGTCTACAACGGCAGCGAACATCCCCACGAGGCAGTTAATCCGGAAGTAATCGATATCAACAAACTGAAATAAACGAAGATGGAAAAAATCAATGCACTGGGCCGCCGCAAAGCAGCCGTTGCCCGCGTTTACCTCACTGAAGGTACTGGTCAGATCATAATCGACAAGCGTCCTATCGACGTATATTTCCCCTCTTCGATCCTTCAGTACATCGTAAAGCAGCCGCTCAAGACTCTTGACTGCGAAGAGAAATACGACATTTACGCTCACCTCGACGGAGGTGGCTACAAAGGCCAGGCAGAGGCTCTTCGTCTCGCCATCGCCCGCGCCCTCGTCAAGATCAACCCCGAAGACAAGGCCGCTCTCCGCGCCGAAGGCTTCATGACCCGCGACCCGCGCGCCGTAGAGCGTAAGAAACCCGGTCAGCCCAAAGCACGCAAGCGCTTCCAGTTCTCCAAGCGTTAATGATTCATTACGCCTAAAGACTGCAGCATAGAGTTTAGTATCTAAATCATCCGGATGCCATGCGGATCCATCTTCGCAGACCTACCGGGTGATTGGGATTAAATCCAGAAAAGAAAGTAAACAATCAAACAAAACAAGAAAAAATGGCAACACCATCATTCGAACAACTCCTGGAAGCAGGATGCCACTTCGGCCACCTCAAGCGCAAATGGAACCCGGCTATGGAGCCGTATATCTTCATGGAGCGCAACGGAATCCACATCATCGACCTCTATAAGACAGCAGCTAAGATCGACGAAGCTGCCGCAGCTCTCAAGCAGATCGCGAAGAGCGGCAAAAAAGTGCTCTTCGTAGCAACAAAGAAGCAGGCTAAGGAAGCTATCGCTGAAAAGGCAGGCGCAATCGGAATGCCTTACGTGATCGAGCGCTGGCCCGGCGGTATGCTCACCAACTTCCCCACTATCCGCAAGGCTGTGAAGAAGATGACCACAATCGACAAGATGGAGAAGGACGGAACCTTCGACAACCTCAGCAAGCGTGAGAAACTTCAGATCACTCGCCAGCGCGCAAAGCTTGAGAAGAACCTCGGCTCTATCGCTGACCTCGGTCGCCTTCCGAGCGCACTCTTCGTTGTGGATGTAATGAAAGAGCACATCGCAGTAGCAGAGGCCAACCGCCTTGGTATCCCTGTATTCGCTATGGTCGACACCAACTCCGACCCCAGCAATATCGACTACGTAATCCCGGCCAACGACGACGCATCACGTTCCATCGAGATCGTGCTTGACGCTCTTTGCTCCGCTATGGCGGAAGGGCTTCAGGAACGCAGCGTAGAGAAAGCTGACGCTGAGGATAAGGAAGAAGCAGCCGAGGCTAATCCCGGAAAGCGCCGTCGCGTTCGCCGCAGCGCTCAGGCAGCTGAAGCTCCCGCTGAGGCTCCCGTAGCAGAGGCAGAGGCTCCCGCCGCTGAGTAAGAGTAAGGTTCAAGGGTTGCTCAAACCCTTGAACATTCAAACCCTTAAACTTTTAAACTTCTAAACCATTAAATAAAATGGCAGTATCTATAGAAGATATCAAAAAACTGCGTACCCTTACAGGCGCAGGCATGATGGACTGCAAGAATGCGCTCGCAGAGACAGGCGGCGACATCGAGGCTTCCATCGAAATCATCCGCAAGAAAGGCCAGGCTGTAGCAGCAAAGCGTGAAGACCGCGAGGCTGCCGAAGGTTGCGTTCTCGCAGGCACTAAGGAAGGCTTCGCCGCAATCGTAGCCCTCAAGTGCGAGACCGACTTCGTGGCTAAGAACGAGTCTTTCCGTGCCCTCACAAAGAAGATTCTTGACGCAGCTGTCGAAGCCGGCGCCAAGAGCCTCGATGAGGTCAAGGCCCTCCCGCTCGAAGGCCGCACCGTTGCTGAACTCGTGACAGACGAAATCGGCAAGACAGGCGAAAAGATGGAACTCGGCGCTTACGAATGCATCGAGGCTCCCTCCGTAGCAGCCTATGAGCACCTCGGCAATAAGCTCGCCACTATCGTAGGCCTCAGCGCAGCCGGTGTAGACAACGCTATCGGTCGCGAGATCTGTATGCAGGTGGCCGCTATGAATCCTCTTGCTATCGACCGTGACCACGTAGACGCTCACGTTATTGAAAGCGAGCTCAGCGTAGCTATCGAGAAGACTAAGGAAGAGCAGGTGAAGAAAGCTGTTGAGGCAGCAATCCGCAAGGCCGGCATCAATCCCAACCTCGTAGACAGCGCCGACCACGTGGAAAGCAACATCGCAAAGGGATGGCTTACTCGTGAAGAGGCTGACAAGGCCGCTGAGATCGCCGCTAAGGTAGGTGCTGAAAAAGCCGCTAACCTTCCTGAGGCAATGATCCAGAATATCGCAAACGGTCGTCTCAACAAGTTCTTCAAGGAAAACTGCCTTATGGAGCAGGAATACCACCGCGATGCGAAACTCACCGTAGGCCAGTATCTCAACGGCGAAGTGAAAGGTTGCGTGGTAGTTGACTTCAAGCGCGTAAACCTCAACCAGGACTGATTTTAAATCATACATATATGAAAGGGCCCGCAAACAAGCGGGCCCTTTATTTGTTCTATATATAGCGATACACATAAATTAAAGTCATGTGCATCATTGAATACATGATAGAATTTAACCCAACCACTATAATCTATTGACTATGAAAAAAGACGGAC
>JAIEBK010000041.1:2247-23164 GCA_029070945.1 Muribaculaceae bacterium | reverse complement strand
CGTGTAGATGCGAACGGTGATATCTATGTTCTGACAGGTCCTGATGAAGAACTGAAACCATTCATCGAGACAGACGGTACATACCGACCCAATCCAGACGCAACTTCATCCTTAAGAAGCGACAAAGCAACCATACGAATCAGCGCCGGGCGCAAGGAAAAACTGTCGAAAGGCGACATTGTAGGTTTTCTATGCAAGGAAGGAGGACTGCAAGCATCGGAGGTAGGCCCTATCACTCTTTCCGACCATCACGCCCTTGTAGCAGTACCCTCCGCAAAAGCCCGCACTCTTATCAAAGATCTCGAGCCCAAGAAAATAAAGGGCAACAGAAGAAAGTTAACTCTCCTCTGATTCAAGAAATACAAATCTTTACTATCAGATGACCTATAATTGAGATCACAATTGATAAGACTAATATTATAAGAAGTTGCCATCCCCATTTCAACTTCTTAAAAAATAACTTTCCTATCAGTGTCCCAGCTACGATACTTATTGCTATTATAGTATCAGACAAACCCTCATTCATAAGTCTATCAATTATAAGACCCGCGAATAGTTATTCGCGGGTCTTGTTTAAATAAGCATATTTAAATATCAGTCATTCTTGCGGAGCTTGATCTCCTCCTCAGTCAGTTCGGGATCCTTGCCCCAGTCCTGCTTTGAGAGGCGAACGTAGTTGTTGTAGCGCCAGCGTGCATTGGCCTCACAAGCCTTGAAGAGCTCGTCAGCTGCCTCCGGACACATCTTCTTAACAGATGCGAAACGAACCTCACCTGCAAGGAAGTCCTGGAACTTGCTCCAATCCGGCTCTTTACTGTCGAGGCTGAACGGATTCTTGCCTTCCTCCTCAAGAGCTGGGTTGTAGCGCCAGAGCTGCCAGTAACCGCAGTCAACAGCGAGCTTCTCCTCCTTCTGGCTCTTGCCCATACCTGCCTTCAGACCATGGTTGATACAGGGAGCGTAAGCGATGATGAGCGACGGACCGTCATAAGCCTCAGCCTCACGGATAGCCTGAAGTGTCTGAGCATTGTTGGCGCCCATAGCGATCTGAGCTACGTATACATAACCGTAGGTAGTAGCCATCAGACCGAGATCCTTCTTACGGATACGCTTACCGGCTGCAGCAAACTTAGCAATAGCGCCGATAGGAGTAGACTTGGAGCTCTGACCGCCGGTGTTGGAGTAAACCTCAGTGTCGAGAACGAGGATGTTGACGTTCTTGCCCGATGCGATGACGTGGTCGAGACCGCCGTAACCTATATCGTAGGAAGCACCGTCACCGCCGATGATCCACTGGCTGCGCTTGCTGAGGAACTTCTGAGTGTTGCGGATGATGTTGCAGAGATCGCAGTCACACTTAGCGCATGCGGCTACGAGAGCCTTGCCGGCCTTACGTGATTCCTTAGCGTCCTCGCGAACCTCAAGCCACTTGGCTGCAGCAGCCTTGATCTCGTCGTCGCAGCAGTCGCAGGTCTGGATCTTATTGCAGGTATCTACAAGACGCTCGCGCATCTTCTCGTATGCGATATACATACCGAGGCCGAACTCGCAGAAATCCTCGAAGAGGGAGTTAGCCCATGCCGGACCCTCACCCTCGGCGTTGGTGGTGTAAGGAGTAGAAGGAACAGAACCTGAGTAGATTGAAGAGCAACCGGTAGCGTTAGCTACGATCTCATGGTCGCCGAAGAGCTGTGTGATAGCCTTCACATACGGAGTCTCGCCGCAGCCGGAGCATGCGCCTGAGAACTCGAAGAGAGGCTTAGCATACTGGCTCATCTTCACATTCTGCATGATATTTACGAGATCAGCTTTATTCGATACATGCTTCTCGCAATATTCCCAGTTCTTAGCCTGACCTTCCTGAGTCTCGAAGTGCTTCATCTCGAGAGCCTTCACGCCCTTCTTACCCGGACATACGTCAGCACAGTTGCCGCAGCCGAGACAGTCGAGAACGTCGACCTGCTGAACGAAACGGAGTCCTTCGAGGCCCTTGCCGATAGCAGGAAGAGTGTGATCCTCGCCGAAGGGAGCGTTTGCCATCTCCTCTGCGTTGAGAAGGAACGGACGGATGGAAGCGTGAGGACAAACGTAAGAACAGATGTTACACTGGATACAGTTCTCGGGATTCCATTCCGGAACGAAAGCAGCCACACCACGCTTCTCATAAGCGGCTGTGCCCTGCTCCCATGTGCCGTCCTCGCGGCCTACAAATGTGCTTACAGGGAGAAGGTCGCCGTCCTGAGCGTTGATCGGACGAACTACGTTAGTGATGAACTCAGGCTCGTCGAGCTTAACGGGAGCGTCTTCGGGAAGCTCAGCCCATGCGGGATCAACGTCAAGCTTCTTATATTCGCCACCGCGGTCAACGGCTGCGTAGTTCATGTTGACGATGTTGTCGCCCTTCTTGCCGTAGCTCTTCTTGATGAACTTCTTCATCTGCTCTACTGCGAGATCTACAGGGATAACCTCAGTGATACGGAAGAAAGCAGACTGGAGGATGGTGTTGGTACGGTTGCCGAGACCAATCTCCTGAGCGATCTTTGAAGCGTTGATATAGTAGAGAGTGATGTTGTGCTTAGCAAGATACTTCTTCACCTTGTTGGGGAGGTTCTCAGCGAGTTCCTCACCTTCCCAGATAGTATTGAGAAGGAATGTGCCGCCATCCTGAAGGCCGCGGAGCACGTCGTACATATGCAGGTAAGCCTGAACGTGGCAAGCCACGAAATT
This sequence comes from Muribaculaceae bacterium, assembly GCA_029070945.1. Taxonomy (GTDB): domain Bacteria; phylum Bacteroidota; class Bacteroidia; order Bacteroidales; family Muribaculaceae; genus Lepagella. The sequence goes on along the minus strand of JAIEBK010000041.1, from coordinate 20,437 downwards.
CGGGGTGTTCACGAGATATGTGCTGCGGATAGGCTCGTCGCCGAAACGGAGGTGAGAGCAGGTGAAGCCACCTGACTTCTTGGAGTCATAGCTGAAGTAAGCCTGGCAATACTTGTCAGTGTTCTCGCCGATGATCTTCACTGAGTTCTTGTTGGCGCCTACAGTACCGTCCGCACCAAGGCCATAGAACTTAGCCTGGAACATACCCTTGCCGCCCACGTTGATCTCGGGAAGCTGCGGGAGTGAAAGGTAAGTAACGTCATCGTTGATGCCTACAGTGAAGCGGTCCTTCGGCTGTTCGGCCTCAAGGTTCTCATAGACTGCGAGGATCTGAGCCGGAGTGGTATCCTTTGAAGAAAGACCATAGCGTCCGCTGATGATCATGGGAGCACCTTCCACACCATAGTAAGCCTCCTTCACGTCAAGAGCGAGAGGCTCACCGTTGGCACCGGGTTCTTTTGTGCGGTCGAGCACACAGAGACGCTTACATGTAGCAGGAACAGCTGCGAAGAGATGCTTCACGCTGAAAGGACGGTAAAGGTGAACTGAAACGAGACCAACCTTCTTGCCCTGAGCGCGGAGATAGTCGATCACCTCCTTGGCGGTGTCTGTCACTGAACCCATTGCGATGATCACGTTCTCTGCTTCGGGATCACCATAGTAGTCGAAGAGCGAATAGTTGCGGCCTGTGATCTTGCTCACTTCCTTCATGTATTCCTCAACGATCTCGGGAACGGCGTCGTAATATTTATTGCTTGACTCACGGTGCTGGAAGAACACATCAGGGTTCTCTGCCATACCGCGGGCTACAGGAGCCTCGGGAGTGAGGGCACGCTTGCGGAAGTCAGCGAGAGCCTCCTGATCGATGAGGGCCGCGAGTGCGTCCTGATCGATCACCTCGATCTTCTGAATCTCATGAGATGTACGGAAACCGTCGAAGAAGTTCACGAAAGGAACACGGCTCTTGAGGGTAGCGAGATGAGCCACACCTGAAAGGTCCATCACTTCCTGAACACTGCCTTCGGCCAGCATGGCGAAACCTGTCTGGCGAACGGCCATCACGTCCTGATGGTCGCCGAAGATGGAAAGTGCATGGCTTGCGATAGTACGCGCAGACACGTTGAATACGCAGGGAAGAAGTTCACCTGCGATCTTATACATGTTGGGAATCATCAGGAGAAGACCCTGCGATGCAGTGTAGGTTGATGTCAGCGCACCTGCCTGAAGCGATCCGTGAACGGCACCTGCCGCGCCGGCCTCAGACTGCATTTCCTGCACATGTACGGTTTCTCCAAAGATGTTCTTTCTGCCTGCCGCGCTCCAGTCGTCTACATATTCTGCCATTGTAGAAGACGGGGTAATAGGATAGATAGCAGCCACTTCTGTGAACATATAGCTCACGTGGGCCGCTGCCTGATTACCATCGCACGTCAGAAACTGCTTTTCATTGCTCATAATCTGATCGTTTAGATAATATATTTAAAGATTATTCTAATTGTAATTATAGGTCAGCTACATTCTGCGGGTCAGGATGTTTAATAAGTTTACAATGTTTAAACCCATCAAACTCTCTGATTTATCGTATTCCCGTTGGAATATGCAAAATTAATAAAAAATATCCAAAAAACAATGAAAAAGGGCGTGAAAAATTCACGCCCCTCCATTATTTGGAATCAATTCCTGTTCATTACTCAGCGAGGAAAGCCTTTACCTTTCCAAGCACGTTGTCTACGGTGTAACCGAACTTCTCGTCAAGAACCTTGGCAGGTGCCGAAGCGCCGAAACGTTCCATACCGAAGATCTCCCAGTCACCCTTCATCACAGGATAAAGAGATGCGGGAAGACCGGCGGTGATACCGAATACCTTTACGCCGGAAGGTATCACCTCGTCGCGGTAAGCCTTAGGCTGACGGCAGAAAAGACCTACGGAAGGAACGGAAACCACGCGGGCTCCGATACCCTCCTCACCAAGCTTTTCGGCAACGTGGAGAGCGAGAGAGACTTCAGATCCGTTGGCTACGAGCACTACCTTAGTATCAGGCGCGTCATAAATCACATAGCCTCCCATCTCAGCTTTCTTAGCCTTCTCGGCACGGTCTTCGCCGGGAAGGTCCTCGAGATTCTGACGGGAAAGGACAAGCACTGTCGGCGACTTCTTGTTCTCAAGGGCAAGGCGATAGCTCTCGACTGTCTCGGCGCTGTCGCACGGACGGAGCACAAGAGCCGCCTGATGTCCGGCAAGATTATCCATCTGTTCGAGCAGACGGATCTGTGCTTCCTGCTCTACCGGCTCATGTGTAGGACCATCCTCGCCGACGCGGAATGCATCATGAGTGAAGATGAACTTAACCGGAAGCTCCATGAGTGCGGCCATACGGATGGCAGGCTTCATGTAGTCGGAGAATACGAAGAATGTGCCGCATGCGGCGATGCAACCTCCGTGAAGAGCGATACCGTTGCAGATGCAGGCCATCGTAAGCTCTGCCACGCCGCTCTGGAGGAAGGCACCGGAGAAGTCGCCCTTCACGAATGCGTGGGTCTTCTTCAGGAAGCCGTCAGTCTTGTCTGAGTTGGCGAGGTCGGCGGAGCTGACGATCATATTGTGGACATGATCTGCAAGGAATGAGAGGACAGCTGCTGACGAAGCGCGGGAAGCCATGTTAGGCTTGAGAGCAACCTTTGTCCAGTCAAGATCAGGAAGCTTGCCTGCGAGCCAGTCCTGAAGTGTCTTGGCATCCTCAGGATTCTTCTCTGCCCATTCTGCATATTTTGCCTTGCGTCCGGCGGCATACTTCTTCAGTTCCTCCATACGGTCGGCATATAGCTTCTTGACATCATCCCAGATCTGCCAGGGATTCTGCGGATCGCCGCCGAGGTTTGCGACAGTCTTGTCCATGTCGGCTCCGGCTGCGGAAAGAGGCTGGCCGTGAGTGTTTACATGTCCCTCCAGACTTGATCCGTCGGCAGCGACAGTCTTACGCGCCATGACGGTATGGCCGATGATGAGAGTCGGACGTTCCTTCTCGTTACGGGCCTCCTCAATCGCACCGGCGATCGCGATTGGATCAGTACCATCCACTTCAAGTACGTTCCAGTTCCAGGCACGGTACTTAGCGGCTGTATCCTCGGCAGTCACCTCCTTAACCTTGGTGGAGAGCTGAACCTCGTTGCTGTCATAGAACATGATCAGGTTATGCAGACCGAGATTACCTGCAATTCGGCCTGCACCCTGGGAAATCTCCTCCTGAATGCCACCATCGGAAATGAAGGCATAGGTCTTATGCTCAACGACCTCACCGAAACGTGCGGCAAGGAAACGCTCGGCGATAGCGCAGCCGACAGCGAATACATGTCCCTGACCAAGAGGACCGGAGCTGTTCTCCACTCCACGTGTTACGTCAAGCTCAGGATGGCCCGGAGTGGCAGTACCCCACTGACGGAAACCCTGAAGCTCCTCGATAGTGTATTTTCCGGAAAGTGCAAGTACGGAATAAAGCATGGTGCTCATATGGCCCGGATCAAGGAAGAAACGGTCACGTGCAAACCAGCTGGGATCTTCGGGATCATAGTTGAGGAAAGAGGAATAAAGTACGTTGACGAAGTCTGCTCCGCCCATAGCGCCACCGGGGTGACCGGATTTTGCCTTTTCTACCATTTCGGCGATCAGGACACGCATATTGTCCGCGCCACGGGTGAGAAGTTTTGAATCAAGATTCATAGATCTAAGTGTTTTTTGGGTATTATTAATTATCTAAATAGCAATAAAAATTGGCTTCGCAAAAAATTGATACCCCAATCTCACAGAGCCGAATCGGCTCAATGAGATCAGGGCATTATATTAGGTTTAGCCGGCGTTGAGCACCTGATCCTCGTTGAGCTCGTCTACGGGGATATCGGTGTTGACATTGCGGCATCCTACCACTGCATAGAAGAAGATATATCCTACCATAGCGAATACAAGCCAGTAACTGCTTACGTAATCACCGGTGGAACGTGCGATCCAGTCCTGGATAAACGGCATTATACCACCGCCGACCACCATGGTCATGAACAGGCCGGATGCCTTTGCGGTATATTTGCCGAGACCTTCTGTAGCAAGATTGAAAATACCGCCCCACATGACTGAAGTGCATATGCCGCAGAGGAACAGGAACAGGCACTTCATCGGAACAAGACCGCTTGTGATGTTAAGGGCCGGGATGCTCGGAGAGTTGAAGGTGATAGATTCCGGAAGCAGGATGGCAGTAAGAAGGAAAGCCAATGCGATTGAAGACACTACGATGAGCTGCAGACGGGTAGACACCTTTCCGCTGATGGCAGAACTGATGATACGTCCGACAAGCATGAGAAGCCAGTAAAGAGCGGCGAGAGAACCTGCGACAGCGGCAGCCCCTTCAAACGGCTCTCGGCTTATCCATGCGTTCATTTCGCCGGGAATACCGATCTCCACACCTACATAGAAGAAAATGGCGATGACCCCAAGAGTACAGTGACGGAAAGAGAAAGGACTGTGCTCATAGGTAGCCTTGCTGAGGTTTTTCTGGGGTTCTTCGATTTTTATGAAGGAGATCACGATAAACGCTGCCACAAAAATCACGATACCGGTTATAACGAGCGGAGCTACTGTAGCCATGGTCGTCTCCTTGGTGAGTGTTCCTACCAGCACACCTACAAGCATAGGAGTGAGTGTGCCGGAAAGAGAGTTGAGCGAGCCGCCCATCTGCACCAGCTGGTTCCCCTTGTTGCCGCCGCCACCGAGAAGGTTGAGCATCGGGTTTACGACTGTATTGAGCATGCAGACGCAGAAACCGCAGACAAGAGCACCGAGAAGATAGATGAAAAGATTGAGCGTAGTGGCAGAAACGCCCTCACCATACACCACCACATCAGCACCGACATAGCTTGACAAAAGCTGTATGGTCAGACCTATCGCACCGACGGCAAGGGCGATAAGAGCAGTCTTTTTGTAGCCGTATTTTATAAGCATGTTGCCTGCCGGAATACCCATAAACAGGTATGCTGTAAAGTTCATAAGGTTACCGGCCATTCCGGCCCACTCATAACGGAAGCCCCAGATATTACCGAATGGAGCCGCCATGTTTGTCACAAATGAGATCATCGCGAATATAAAGAACATCGTGATGATTGCAACCGTACGCCCTTGCTGGGGAGCCGCTGCAGCTTTAACATTACTCATGGTTGATTCTGAATTTAAGTTATTAAGTTGTATTATGGTTAGATTCTATAGGTCACCCCTCAGTATTGCCGCTCGCCGAAGATCGCGGTCCCGATCCTTACGAGAGTTGATCCTTCCTCGACCGCAATACGCCAGTCGCCTGACATTCCCATAGAGACGATATCGAATCCCCTTAGATCAGGAGCAGCTTCCCGAATGCGTTTCCCGGTTTCCGATATAAGCCGGAAGTCTTCGCGCACCCTCTCCATATCGTCTGTGTTTGAAGCCATCCCCATTACTCCGCAGATATGTGTTGCCTTAAGGCTTTCAAATTTTCTCCGCGCAAAATATTCAATAAGTTCTTCAGGGTAAAAACCGAATTTAGTCTCTTCACGTGCCACGTGCAGCTGCATCAGCACTCGCGTCACGACTCCGGCTTTCTCCGATTCCCTGTCAATAAGATCAAGAAGCCTCTCGCTGTCGACACTCTCTATCAGTGAGGTCTTACCTATCAGCGACTTAACCTTGTTGGTCTGAAGATGACCGATGAAATGCCATGAGATATCCGAAGGAAGCTCATCCACCTTTGCAAGAAGCTCCTGAACACGGCTTTCTCCAAAAATACGCTGTCCTGCATCGTAGGCCTCACGAATTGCCTCGGCCGGATGAAACTTACTCACCGCGCATAATTTCACTCCTGCGGGGAGTTCGGTGTGGATACGCTTGATCTCTTCAGCTATCATAGGATATCTATATAAATGTCAGGAAGACGTTATGCCTGAGTTAACTTATTCTCAGGAGTATCGTATTCATATGGATAGACGTCCATCAATGGAGTCTCAGTAATAGACGCAATCTGATAGTCTGCCATCGTCCCTTTCATGCCGTCCTGAAAACGACCGAGTGCGTTCTCAAAGTCACCGGCCTGAACAAGTATGAAGCTTGCCGACTTCTTCTCCTTGCCGCTTTTCTCGTCAAGAGTGATGAAATTGACCTTTACCATATAGTATTTGTCGGCATAGTCTGACTCATCGAAGAAAATCTCCGATATCTTGGTCTTCTTCACGGCAGAGACGGAAAACTCACCTGAAATATATGGAGTGATCTTCTCTATGATACGTGCTTCAGCGTCTGTAAAGGTCAGAGCATCCACAAGATAGGGTTCGTTTACTTTCTTGACAGCACCATTTTCCTGCATGCGGTCATATCTAATTTTGGTTTCAAACCAGAGTGCCATTTATTGTTCTGTTATGCTTGTTTTATCTTCTTTATAGTTCTTTTGCCTTCGGCGAAACCGCAGGCCACTGCAAAGTTAGCAATAAATTTTGAGAAATCCTCGCATTTTCTTGGCAAATTATGGAGGAAAAATTAATTTTGCACTCTGAATAAAAACAAACACCACGTTCACTACGCTTTTATGGGAATTTACGGACAACTTTTCTTCACCTTTACAAAAATAGGTGCTTTCACTTTCGGCGGAGGCTGGGCAATGATCTCTATCATAGAAAAAGAGATTGTAGACAAACATCACTGGATAGAAAGGGATGAGTTTCTCGACCTCCTTGCGATCGCACAGTCTCTTCCGGGCATTCTTGCAGTCAACATCGCGACCTCTATAGGCGACCGCCTCAAGGGACTAAAAGGAGGTATAGTCGCTTCTCTCGGCACCATCCTTCCATCATTCCTCATCATACTGGCCATAGCAATCTTCCTCACACCCGAGACTATCAAGAACAGCCATGTTCTTTCCAGTATTTTCATGGGAATCCGTCCGGCGGTTGTCGCCTTGATCATCGCTCCGGTCATAACCACGGCAAAAGCAGCTAAACTGAAACTCACCACGATATGGATTCCTGCATTGGCTGCCCTCGTCATCTCTCTCGACATGGGCATAATCTCGAATCCCATCACCTGGATAGCACTCGGAGGCCTTGGCGGCTACGCCCACTGGGAATACACCCGACGTCATCTCCCGAATGCATAATTCATAATGCATAATTCCCAATTCTAAATTAAAATAAATTCTCAATTAGAATAAATTCTCAATTCCCAATTCTCAATTCTCAATTAAAATAAATTCTCAATTAATAAATTCTCAATTATATATATGTCAATATACCTCAAAATGATATGGGCCTATCTCAAGATAGGCATATTCGGATTCGGAGGCGGATATGCGATGCTGTCGCTCGTAGAGCGTTCAGTAGTTGGTCCGGGTTGGATATCCGAACAGATGTTTACCGATATCGTCGCTATCTCACAGATGACTCCCGGACCCATCGGCATTAACTCCGCCACATATATCGGCTATGTGGCTCCGGGACACGTAACAGGAGGAGAACTCGCCTCCCCTCTCTGGGGACTTCTCGGAAGCATATTATGCACACTTGCGGTCACTGTACCTTCCTTTATCCTTGTCATCAAGGCATCTCACTTCATCAGAAAGCACAATGAGAGCGGAGTGATAAAGGCTATCTTTGCGGGACTCCGACCTGTAGTGGTAGGACTAATCGCTTCAGCAGCGATCATGCTTATGAACTGGGCCAACTTCTCGCCGGATCATGACACACGCACTCTTATATGCAGCATAGCCATCTGCGCGGTCTCTTTCTGCCTTGTTTATTTCAAAATACCCTACAAAGGCAAGAAGATCGGTCTTCATCCCATCCTCGTAATATGTCTGATGGGATTCACAGGTTTCCTCCTATATTATTAACGTAATTAGTTAGTAGACATCTCTCTGTACTGCCCATAGCGTTCTATTCTCAATTCTAAATTCCCATTTCTCAATTAAAACATGGATTATCAGCAGACACTTGACTGGCTCTTTGCCCAGCTTCCGATGTTCTCCCGCACGGGAGCGGCGGCATATAAACCCGGACTTCAGACAAGTCTCGATCTTGACGTATATTTCAGACATCCTCACCGCATGTTCAGGAGCATTCACGTGGGAGGCACCAACGGGAAAGGGAGCACAAGCCACATGATCGCTGCAATACTGCAGAGTCAAGGTTATCGGACAGGACTTTACACCTCCCCTCACCTCGTTGACTTCCGTGAAAGAATCCGCATCGACGGAAAGATGATACCTCAGGAGGCCGTTGTGGATTTCGTCGGGAGATTCAGGGAAAGTGATTACGAGGGGCATCCGAGTTTCTTCGAACTCACAATGATGATGGCTTTCGATTGGTTTGCATATCAACGTGTGGACTATGCCGTGATTGAAGTCGGGATGGGCGGACGCCTTGATTCGACCAATATCATCACACCGATACTCTCTGTGATAACCAACATATCAAAAGATCATACCCAGTTTTTAGGCGCCACCCTTCCGGAAATAGCAGGCGAAAAGGCAGGCATCATAAAGACAGATGTCCCATGCGTGATTGGGGAAGCCAAAGGAGAGATTAGGGAAGTGTTTGAAGAGAAAGCAAGCGAAGAAGGATCTCCGATACTTTTCGCACAGGATTTCATGCCTCTTCAGCGATGCGAACCTAATCCTGACGGAGGACTCAACTGCAGCAGTCCGCTTTGCGGAGACTTCCATTGTGAGCTCGGTGGTGACTATCAGAAGAAAAACGTGAATACGGTTTTAGCCGCAGTCTGTGAGTTGCGACGCATTGGAGTGGACATAGACGACAAGGCTATAACAGAAGGTATGGACCACGTAAGCGAGTTGACAGGACTCGCCGGGAGATGGATGAAGGTGGCTGATAAACCTTTGACTATCTGTGACACAGGCCACAATGAAGCCGGCATCAGCTATACAATGGCCCAGTTAGAGCGTATTGCCAAGGCGGGCAAGGCAAGAAAACACATAGTCATCGGCTTCGTAGCAGACAAAGCAATCGACAATATCATCGATCTTCTTCCCGGAGATGCCGTCTACTATCTCACTCAGGCCTCCATTCCCCGTGCGCTCCCTGTCGAAGACCTTAAGATGAAATTCCTTCAGCATGGAATCGAAGCGCAGACCTACCCTACTCCCAAACATGCTGTGGAAGCCGCAAGAGGCAATGCTTCTCCTGGAGATGTGATCTACGTCGGGGGCTCCACCTTCATAGTGGCGGATTTCCTCGCCTGATACACAGCATTCTTACTCCACGACTGACGCACAGACCATACGTCTATACTACGCACGTCTATACTACAGGATTATTGTAACAAAATAGAATCCGGGTCTCCTGTCCGAAATGGAAAGGAGACCCGTTAGCTTTTCTTCATTGTTGATTTTCAGACTTCTCTGACTTCTTCTTTTTACTTTTCTTCGCCGGTTCCGTTTGTTCGGCCGATGCAGTTTGCTCTTCTTGTGGCTGACCCTGTGTAGACTCATCGTCGAGCAGCCTTTCGCTACGGGTCTTGTTTTTTGACTGGGCTGAGTTCATGTCGCTTTCCTCATGGAGGAATATTTCCATTCCATCCGAGTCAATTACCCTGTACTGCAGATAGGCGAGAGACTCATCCGCCACCACCTTAAGGCCTCTTCCGAAATGACGTCGCCATTTTCCATAGAGGGAAAATACTCCCTTCTTTATATAGGCTTCCACAAACGGATGCACGTAAAGTATGAATTTCCTGACCTCGAGATGCTGTGTCAGATACTCCAGTTTTTCCTCCAGCTTGTCGGTGAAAAGCAACGAAGGCTGCACAACACCTTTACCGAAACAGGAAGGACATGTCTCTTCTGTCGTGATGTCAAGAGCCGGACGAACACGTTGCCGTGTAATCTGCATCAGTCCGAATTTAGAAAGCGGCAGAATATTGTGGCGTGCGCGATCCTTGGCCATGATATCGCGCATATGCTCTAAAAGCTGCTGACGATGTTCAGACTTGGCCATGTCTATAAAGTCGACCACTATGATGCCTCCCATATCGCGAAGCCTAAGCTGGCGCGCTATCTCATCGGCCGCACGCAGGTTGACCTCAAGTGCGTTTGTCTCCTGATCCTGCGATGCTTTGCTTCTGTTGCCCGAGTTAACATCTATTACGTGCAGGGCTTCAGTATGCTCTATGATCAGATAAGCTCCGGACTTGAACGAGACAGTCTTTCCAAACGATGATTTGATCTGGCGCGTGATGTTGAAGCTGTCAAAGATGGGGACATCTTTTGCATAGAGCTTTACTGTATCCTTTCTGTCAGGCGCAATCAGACCCACGTAGTTCTGAATCTGCTCGAATATCTCGGCGTCATTGACATATACGCTTTCGAATGAGGGATTGAAGATGTCACGAATCACGCTTACAGCCCTTGAGTCTTCCTCATATATAAGCGAAGGAGGAGTGCTGCGCTGCATCTTTGCGATGGAGTTCTTCCATGCCTCAACAAGGGTTCTGAGCTCGTTGATCAGTTCCGCAACTTTCTTTCCCTCTGCGGAAGTGCGGACGATAACACCGAATCCCTGCGGCTTGATACTGCTGATAATCTGTCGCAGACGCACCTTTTCCTCGGTAGACTTTATCTTCTGGGATATGGAGATCTTGTTTCCGAAAGGTATCAGCACCATAAACCGCCCGGTGAGCGTAAGCTCTGTTGTCAGACGCGGACCTTTGGTGGAAATCGGTTCCTTGGCGATCTGCACGAGAAGTTTCTGGCCCGGTTGAAGAAGATCCGCTATCCTTCCTTGCTTGGGGATGTCGGGCTGTACGTCTATCGAAGAAATATCAGGCACTGTCTCCGGATGCTCGAAAGCCTCTTTCAGATAGGCGTTGTAAGTATTGAATTGTGGGCCAAGATCCAGATAATGAAGAAAAGCGTCCTTTTCATAGCCTACGTCGACGAATGCGGCGTTGAGTCCCGGCATAAGTTTCTTAACCTTGGCAAGGTAAAAATCGCCTACGGAATAGACCTCGTTGCGGCTTTCCTTCTGCAGGGAGACAAGACGCGAGTCCTCGAGCAGCGCTATGGAGATCTCCTTAGGCTGCACGTCGACGAAGAGTTCGCTTTTCATTGTGTCCATTTCAGGATGAATTAAAAATAATGATAAAAAAAGAACAAGCGGGCGTGGCATGAATCATCACCCCATCCGTCCGGCTTGTTCTTATGGCTTTGCCGACTCCCCTTTAGGAGCGGCCTGCTGAGTCTGTCGGTGAAGACCATCCGGCTTTAGGCCGGATTATTTCTTCTTATGACGGTTTTTTCTCAGTCTTTTCTTACGCTTGTGCGTAGCCATCTTGTGGCCTTTTCTTTTCTTTCCGCTGGGCATAATAATAGATATTTATTGATATGTTTTTAATGAAAATCTTCAGTTTTCCTGCGCTTCAAAGTGTCGGCTGAGACCTCCGCTTCGATTTGCGACTGCAAATATCGTGATTTTTTTTTAAATAATCACTATATCATGGTCAAAAAATACGTTTTGAGTGCAAAATTTGTGTTATCTTTGCAGAAAACTACGGAATCATGACTCCAAAATGGATATTCTTTGACCTTGACGACACTCTCTTCGACTTCACAGCATCCTCCTTCATCTCCCTCTGCCGGCTCTGGGACGAGAGCCCCACGATACGTGCCCGTTTCGATAATCCGGACTCATTCATCGAGGAGTATCATATCCATAACAAACTCATGTGGCAGCTTCATGAAAGCGGACAGATCACGGCCGATTTCCTCAAACCCGAACGTTTCCGGCTGACAGTCTTTCCCGATCTTCATGATGATGTGTCCCTTAAGGAATCACGACGTCTCAACGACCGTTATCTATGGATTCTCGGTGAATGCGACAATCCTGTGGAAGGAGCCAGGGAACTCCTTGACAGGCTTTCAGGCAAACATCTGATAGGAGTACTCACAAATGGTTTTACAGAGGTACAATACCGCAAGCTTCGCGCCACCGGTCTTGACCGATACATACAGCGCATGGTGATCAGCGACGAGATCGGGATACAGAAGCCGGATCCCCGCATCTTCCGCTATGCAGAGCAGGAAACAGGTGCCACACCGGAAACAACAATAATGATCGGTGACAATCCCGACAACGATATCCGCGGTGCCATCAACGCCGGCTGGCATGCAATCTATCTCGACCGCAAGAATAAGCCCTTCGCTTCTGACTCGACCCTATATTTAGGTCGGTTAAATTCTCTTCAGGACATCCGTAACATTATTTAACTGACATCAATTAATAATCTGAACTGACATCAATTATGGGTAGGCGGTTTCCAAACCGCCCCAAGCCAAGCTATTCATGCGAGAGCCTTGTCTCTAAACATGTTTTTTTCAATTCTCAAACGTCAATCCCGATACTCCCGACAGACGTCCATAGAGATTCTCGGCATCATCGAGACGGATGGAGAGTGTCATGGAGCAGGAATTATCGAATTGCTGACTGACTACGTCCGCACCCGTTGACTTTACGACCTTCATCACATCGTTCATTGCCATATAGGGAAACGTGAAGGAATATCGCTTCTGCCTTATGCATTCCTTCTTGCCGGAAGCTTCGAGTGCAAGCGCGGCCGCCTCCTTATATGCGGCAATCAACCCCGGTGTGCCGAGCTTAATGCCGCCAAAATAACGTACTACACCTACAGCCACATCCGTCAATCCGAGACTGTTGATCTGATTGAGAATCGGTTTCCCGGCCGTTCCCGAAGGTTCGCCATTGTCATTGGCCTGCCATTCCTTACCTTCCGGACCTATCACATATGCCCAGCATACATGGCGGGCATCATGATATTCATTCTGCAGGGCCTTAAGACGAGCCTTCGCATCATCCGACGAAACAACATGATACGCAAAAGAGAGAAACCGACTCTTCTTTTCCGTGAATTTGCCGGTTCCCTCTCTTTCAATCGTATAAAAAATATCTGCCATACGTTCAACCGAACATATTGACAGTATCCTGCGAAGTCTTAGGATAGAGAAGCATTCCTGCTGCAATCTCTGTGGAAGCAGCCTCTCCAAGTGTCTCCCTGACTATCTCCAATGCCCAGAGCGTCGCGCTCGAAGGACCGTTGGCAGTGACATACTTGCCTGAAACCACAACCTTTGCAGGTTCATGTATTCCGCCCTCTACTTTTCCTTCAAAACTTGGATAGCATGTAAACTTCTCCCCTTTCAGAACTCCGAGCTGACCGAGCACCTCACCCGGGGCTGCGCAGATAGCGGCCATACGACCTTTTTCAGACTCAGCCTGATTCTTTATCAGGCCCTGGAGCGGAGCAAACTCATAGAGGTTAGTGGCACCCGGAAGTCCACCCGGGAAGATCAGCCATTCGGCATCGGTAAACAAGGTACTGTCATATATCACGTCAGCTACCACGATGATGTCATGCGCTCCCTTTACCTGAAGGGAGGATGTGATCGAAACGGTCTTCACGGGCATTCCTGCGCGACGTAAAATATCTATCACGGAGATAGCCTCGATCTCTTCAAAGCCATCAGCTAAAAACACAAATGATTCCTTCATGATACTAAAGTTGACTAAAGATGCCAAGACTCCTGACGCTTTTCAGCGCCAAGAGCCATAGCATTATTAACTACTATTTCTATGATAACAATATTAGAAGACGCCTTGCGCATGCATTGCCTTAGCTACCTTGAGGAAGCCGGCTGTGTTGGCACCCTTCACGTAGTTGACGAAACCATCTTCTGTCTTGCCGTATTTCACACACTGCTCATGAATGTCCTTCATGATCTCCTGAAGTTTTTCGTCCACTTCCTCTGCTGTCCATTTCATCTTCTGTGCGTTCTGAGCCATTTCAAGACCGGAGACAGACACACCGCCGGCATTCGCTGCCTTACCCGGAGCATAAAGGATCTTAGCCTTAAGGAACTCGGCAACCGCCTCGCGTGTAGATGGCATGTTGGCGCCCTCGCTTACGGCGAAGCATCCTCCGTCTACAAGAGCCTTAGCTTCCTCGCCGTTGATCTCATTCTGAGTAGCCGACGGCATGGCTATATCATATTTCATGAGAGTCCAGGGACGCTTGCCGCTATGGTAAGGAAGGTTTTCGTTGGCTGCGTATTCGCTGCAACGGCCACGGAAATAGATCTTATGTTCGAAAAGACGCTCAAACTGCTCCTGGGTCATTCCGTCAGGGAAGAGCACAGTGCCTTCGCTGTCGCTCATCGACATCACTTTGGCGCCAAGCTTGAGAAGTTTCTCAGCAGTATAGAGAGCCACATTGCCGGAACCGGAGATAGCCACCTTCTTGTCTTTGATATCTATACCCTTTGTGGCAAGCATGTTCAGAAGGAAATATACGTTGCCGTAGCCGGTAGCTTCAGGACGCATCAGCGATCCGCCGAAGTCAAGACCCTTGCCGGTGAAAGATCCGGTGAACTCGCGCTGCATCTTCTTATACCAGCCGAACATATATCCGACCTCACGACCACCTACACCTATATCGCCGGCAGGAACGTCGGTGTCAGCACCTATATGACGTGACAGCTCCTGCATGAATGCCTGACAGAAACGCATCACCTCCATGTCGCTCTTTCCACGGGGCGAGAAATCACTGCCACCTTTGGCACCACCCATAGCCAGAGTAGTAAGAGAATTCTTGAAGGTCTGCTCGAAAGCAAGGAACTTGAGAATAGAGAGATTGACAGAAGAGTGGAAACGGATACCACCCTTGTAAGGACCGATAGCATTGTTGTGCTGGATGCGGTAGCCCATATTTGTACGCACCTTGCCCTTGTCGTCAATCCAGGATACACGGAAGCTGTAGATGCGGTCGGGAATACAGAGGCGTTCGATAAGGTTGACATCCTCAAACGCAGGATATTCATTATATACATCCTCAATGGATTCGATCACTTCTTCTACTGCCTGCAGGTATTCCGGCTCGTTGGGAAACCTTCTCTGCATCTCTGCAAGAAACTCAGTTGCTTTCATCTTTCTACCTTTATGTTGTTTTCTTATGTGGTTTTCTGTCTTTTATATCGTAAATTTTCCGGCAAACATCACTGCTTCCCTCTAATTTCGATGCAAAGTTAGCAAAATTATTTCATTCCCGCAAATATTATTTCATTTTTCTTTACTATCATGAATCAATGATTACTCGGATAATAGAATGGAGAGGAAAATATTTGCATAGATTTGCGAATGAAGACCAAATGTAGTATCTTTGCAAGACAAAAGCAACGATGATGAAAATAAAGAAGGCTTTTTCAATATATCCGCTATTTATCCTTACGTTCCTGTTTGTCAGCTGTGGCAATGAGCATTCCTGGCGGAAAGAGCAGGGGATGATCTGGAATACAGTGTGGCATGCGACATACAAAGGGCCGGCGGATGCAATATATGCTGCCATAGACTCACTTAAATCAGTCGAAAGCAGTGTCTCCGCTTTTGATGACAATTCTCTTGTCTCGGTAATAAACTCGCATGATAAGGGTAAGGTCGATGGCCACTTTAAGAAGGTCTATGAGATGTCAAGGAAGATAAACCGCCTCAGCAACGGACTTTTCGATCCAACCCTCTCCCCTCTCATCAAGGCATGGGGGTTCGGAAAAGGTCATACTCCAACGGCTGATACGGCTCGTATCAAGTCAATTTTGACATACGTAGGAATAGATAAGACGAATATCGAGAACGATACGCTGTATAAATCCGAGCCGGAAATATCCTTCAATTTCTCGGCCATAGCCAAAGGATATGGTGTGGATGTAGCTGCCCAAACACTTATGGACAAAGGATGCTCAGACCTGATGATGGAGATCGGAGGCGAAGTGGTATGCCGTGGACTGAATCCGGAAGGTAAAAAATGGAGAATCCTTATAGAGACCCCAGACGAGGAATACTTAAGAGAGGTTTTTAAAACCGGAAAAAAACCGACTTTCTCTGACCGACTTATTGTAGAGCTTAGTGACGAAGGACTGGCGACTTCCGGCAACTACCGCAACTACCATTCGGAATCAGGACAGACATTCGGACACACAATCTCTCCGCTGACCGGACGCCCAATCAAGACCGACATCCTTAGCGCTTCAGTCATAGCCCCAACCTGTATGGAAGCCGACGCACTGGCCACCGCATGCATGGCGATGGGTTCAGAAGATGCTATGGAGATGCTTGATAAAGCGGGTCTTTCCGGCGCTTTCATCCTTTACTCCGGAGAGGTAATGGTTAATGAGGAAATGAGGAAACATATCGCCAATACACCATGAAACGACTCATTTTTTCTTCTGTTTTATTCCTGATACTTGGATTCGCCATCTGGTGGATGAGTGCAAATGTGGTCTGGCTCGGTGATGACCTCGACTACAAATATATGATGAAGGGTGAGATCTGGCAGTCCTGGGGACACATAAATTCTGTAGGAGATTTCTTCAGATCTCAGTGGATACATTATCAATACGTCAACGGCAGGTTTGTAGCCCACTCCCTTGTTCAGCTTTTCAACTCCCAGCTTGGCCAACAGTTGTTTGCAGTCTGCAACGCAATATTATACATGCTTTTCGCCCTGATGTTGGGAAAAGCAGGAAAAGTAAGACTAATGGAAAACTCCGGCGGCGTTCTCTCCGCTATATGCCTCTCGGTGCTTTGTTTCATCACGAAGATGATGCCCACATGCCAGATCGGTTATATATGGGGGATGACGGTCAACGTAGGATGGCTGATACTTTTCTTCAGGAAAGGACGACCCTTATGGACTACCACCATAACGATGATGCTTGCCGGAATCATTGTCGGTAACTGGCAGGAGTCTGTGTCGATAGGTGTATGCGGAGGTGCCGGTATATGGTGGATAGCGCAACTGATTGAAAGCAAAAGACACCGGGACAGGAAATTCGACTGGCGCCGCAGCTGGATGCTGTTGGGATACGTTGCAGGGACCGCAACCAACTGTTTTGCTCCCTCGACAATGGGCAGGGTAGCTGACATAGCGATGCCAATGACCGACAGGCTGCTGATTGCCTCCTATTCATTCCCGGCCGTAATCCTGCTTATAGGATGTATTATCTTCGTAGGACATAGACATGGAGATCTGCGACTTTTCTCATTCAGGAATAAAGAGGGATACATACCGGAAGGTGTGCTTTTATGGGGAATGATTTTTCTGATCATATTCAATGCCGTCATAGGAGTTTATTCCAATCGTCAGCTTTTCGGAGCTAACCTCTTTGCGGCCATCCTCGCCCTCGGCATATTGCCACGCCACAGATTAGGATGGATTCTTAACTCTATTGCCTCCATTGCAGTCCTTTCCTTCTGGAGTCTGATGATACATGGTATTCAGGAAGTGCGACGCCAGTATGAGGATATAGCGGCACTGCACTCAGAGTCTAAAGACAGCGACGGCAGTGTCTACTATGACAGAACCCGCGTGATGACTTTAGGTTTTCCCTTGCGTGCCAAGTACTATGAGGATATCCTCGGACAATTTGACAACGACCTCCACCATTCGATGATGAAAGACTTTAAACACACACGTAAGGGACACGGATTAAAACTTAAACCGACAACACTTCCGGATGGGGAAAAGGTAGAATGTTATGCACCGGGACATTTTACAGTGACACTGAAAGAGCCTCCCAAAGGGGAGGCTCCAAGAGAAATCATCATATACGGTCATTATTTCAATTCTTTCTTTAAGGCTGCACCGCGACGTCTTGAGGTAATAAAATACTCCAGACGGAAACCTCCCTATGCCACTGCGGTCATAATTCCGGAATTTCCATTCTTCACGGCCGACTCCATATCAATAATTGAGAATTGAGAATTTATTCTAATTGAGAATTGAGAATTTATTCTAATGTAGAATTGAGAATTTATTCTAATTGAGAATTGAGAATTGAGAATTTAGAATCCTTCCTTAACCCTTAACTCTTAACTCTTACCCCTTAACCCTCAACTCTTAACTCTTAACCCTTACCCCTTAACCCTCAACTCTTAACTCTTAACCCTTAACCCTTAACCCTTAACTTTTTCAAAGCTTCGGATGTGGGACGAACCAGCCTATGGCAACGCCGTAGTTCCAGCCGTGAAGAGCCGTGCAGTAAGAGACAGACATCGATACTGATGCAAAGGGAAGGCTTGTCACAAGACTAACCCGACCAAGGAATTCCGT
>JAIEBK010000041.1:0-2147 GCA_029070945.1 Muribaculaceae bacterium | reverse complement strand
GTGCAGTAAGAGACAGACATCGATACTGATGCAAAGGGAAGGCTTGTCACAAGACTAACCCGACCAAGGAATTCCGTTTTGCTGAATGGTGCCTTCCATGCAGAAGACTCACGAAATTTGGTGTAGGCAAAGGCCTCGCCGCGAAGCTGAACACGCTGAAAGAGATTCCAAACCGGAATTGCGCCGAAAGCCATGAAATCATCGCTCCGCAGTCCGGGGATATAACAATAGTCCATCGACTCTAACGGCATAAACTCGTGTGATGTCATCAGATCTGCCTTCCGATCGTCAAAACGCTTACCTATCGATATGCCGCCCTGCGCCAACGCTCCGATGTTGAAGTTGCGGTGAAGGGAATAATAGTTGTTCCATAGCATATCGAGTTTAGCGCGCCACACTTCCTGAGCCGGTGTCGATTCAGTCTGAGAAAGTGTGTTGGTCATCTTCATTCCGTTTATCGAGATATGAGTATGTCTACCACTTACAGGGAAGGTACGTTCACCCAGAGTATTGTATTCATATTCCAGCGCTATTTTTCCGGTATTGACCTTGTATTGCTGACCATAAGCGATGACAGCACGTAACAGTGCTGACTGACCGTGTCCCACCTCATAACCGGCTTTCACGAAGTTCATATTGGAGTTGAACGATTCAATGTTATGGTTGCTGAAGAAGAACGGAAGAGTGCTGTAATATTTCTTCTTTGAAGCCGTTCCTTCAAGGAATATATATGATGGATTGTATGAGTTGAGACGTATTCTGCCACGAAGACGGACTGCCATGTATGACTGACCGCCCCACACAGACAGCAAAGCATCAAGTGAATTCTTCTTAAGGTTATGGTAGCCTACACCGGCGTAAATAAAACTCCCGACACCGGTAGACAGCCAGCCGCCGGCCGAGGCACGCCATGGTTGTTTCAATGTAGCCTTCAGGACAAGATCCTTACCGTTCATCTCCGGAAGGAGTTCCTCGACATCACCCTGCGAAACGACACTGTAATATGCATCCTCCACATCATTCATCGATATCTCTCCGGCACGACGTTCGCGGCTTGTGAATACAGATTTAAGATACTCACTTTTCTTTCCCGTAATGCCGGGAGTGGATACAGTCTCGAATGTCACCTCCGGAACCTTGGCTGCAAATCTGGCGCGACGCTCATTTACCTCCGCGAGCGGACGGCGAGCCTTAAGCCTGGACTTGATGGAGTCGACCCATTGCAGACCTGTCTGGTATCCGATGTTGTAAATTTCCTGAGCGTCATCAAACGACAGGACATTGAACTGGGTCACCGGCACCTGGATCTTAATACCGATCTCCGGGTCAAGCGAATAGTCATTGTTCTGGATGATGAGATCTTCCAGTTCGGAATACATGTTATTGACTTTCGGCTTACCGTCAGGCTTGGAGACTGATACACCGATAATGAAATCAGGCTTGAAATCCTCACGCATCACGTCTACAGGAAAATTGTCGTAGATACCACCGTCAAACGCAAGTATACTGTCGACCATAATCGACCGGTAGACAAGCGGGAATGACATGGAACCGCGCACCGACTCTCCGAGAGAACCTTTGCGACATACCACCTTATGTTTCTTATATACGTCGGAAAATACACACCTGAAAGGAACAAAAAGCTTGTCAAAGTCTCCATCACAGGCTCGGGTATAAGGAGCATAAAGTTTCAGAAACTCCATATTCATTGGGGTCGGATTGATGAGACTCTTCGGAAGTACCTGCGATGCTATATTCACATTTCCATCGCCGCCGAAACTTATCTTACCCCACTCCGGTGTCGGCTCAGGCATGCTGACGAGAGAAAGACGCTCCCGGGGCACCACACCCATACTCCACATCAGGAATTCAGGCGATGTCATCATGTTCAGCATGGAGTCAGGACTCCATCCGCAGCTATAGAGCGAACCCACAATCGAACCCATTGAGGTTCCTGCCACGCAATCGATGGGAATATCGTTGTCTTCAAGGGCCTTGATAACTCCGACATGGGCGACACCTTTCGCGCCGCCGCCGCTCAATACGAGACCGACCTTGTCGGCAGCCTGTGTCGCCACAGCCGCCAACAAGGTCGTCAATATGACTAAGGTTCTGTTTTTCATAATAATAGTATAAAGTGGATACGT
>JAIEBK010000040.1:3046-10516 GCA_029070945.1 Muribaculaceae bacterium | reverse complement strand
CACTTTTTCAGCTTGTCGATGCTTTTCAGGGAGTCATGGAGGTTGATGATGCATCCGGGGCGTACGTTACTGACCACTGATTCGAGTATCTGCTCCGGAGTGCGGTCGGCGCGGTAGTCGAGGGTGTTGAGGTCAAACATTACTATCCTGTAGCCGGCATCGGAGAGTGCTTTCTGCTGATGGCGCAGGATCAGTCCGTGGGGAGGACGGAACAGTCGGACGCGCGGGGCGGTTGTGAAACCGCCCTCCCATAGCGAAGCGAGCATTTCATCGGCAAGGCGGATGTCAGCCATCATTTCCTCGACAGTCTGCCTGTAGGGGGGCTTATGATGGAATGTATGATTTCCAACCGCGTGCCCCGCATCTACGACCGCGCGGAAAAGGTAGGGATAGCGTCGGGCGTTATCGGCCACCATGAAGAATGTGGCCTTGGCATCGTATTCCTCGAGAGTCTTCAGCAGCCAGGGAGTGGATTCCGGTATTGGACCGTCATCGAAGGTCAGATACACTGACGGTTTCCCGTCTTCGATGCGAAACATGACGTCGCGTCTGAAAGCGGGAAACCGTAATATCCAAGGTATACGTTCCTGAGGCAGAAGCATCAAAGGCCCTGGCTCTGCTCGCTTAGGCGCTTGGCGCGTGCCTTGTCGAGCTTACGATACTGATCGTATTTCTGAAGATTCTCTTCGTTGCCTCCTTCCTCAAGGAAGACCTCGATCACGGAATAGAGCACGGAGTCGATCTGCTTTTCCTCCGCCGAACGCCGGGCATACTCTTCAGGGGATAGCGATGCGAGTTCGTTGGCGATCTCACAGTATTTGGCGATCTCGGTCTCGAACTTCTCCCATGTGATGCCGTCGTCGGCGGGTGCAGGCTGGCCGTTGCGCACCCTGAGATAATTCTCATAGTCACGCCTGAGCTCCTCCTCGTTGAGGCCATACTTCTGCAGGATAGCGTCGACTTCCGGCATGGTGGCATTGACGCTTCCCTCGCTCTGCGACGGCTTCACGATGGCGTCAGAGCCTCCGTCCTTCTTGCCGTACTTGTGGTAGAGCTCGATGAAACGGTAATACTGATAGGGTATGAGCTGGTTCTCATAGGTCATCGAGGGATTGCCGAAGCTATAGCGCATTGCGCGGTTGTATTGCACGTTCTGACCATATTTGTCGATCAGCGCGAGGAGCTGTTTGCGACCCTTTTCCAAACGGATCTTGTCTGCGAGGACATCTTCGCCGGCGAGCTCGCAGTTTAGCTGAGCGAGTGTCAGCGCCGTGGAGAGCGAGTAAGGCGCGGCCTTATCGCCGAGTTTTTTCTCCATAAGGTCAACGATCTCGGCAGACTGCGTGTATTTCTGCTTAGCCTTTGCGGAGTCGCCTGCGGCTCTGGCCATGTCGCCTTCGCTCAGGAGCTGGCTTGCCACGTCTATCATGGATGTGCGGGTGGAGACGAGCATTCGGCGGGCGGTCTCGTCATAGTAGATCCTGTCTTTGTCGGTAGCCTTGTCCGCTCCGCCCCAGAGATAGTTCTTCACCACGTTGTAGGCGCGGTCGGTGCGCGGTGCCATATCGGGCTGTATGGTCGGAGTAAGCTGATGCACCATACCGGTGCTTCTCACGTATGGGGTGAGCCCGAGGTGATAGTCAGGTCCTACGGTAGACGCCCAGTAGATAGGACGTTCCCAGCCGTTGGCCGCGTTTGTGGCGATGATGTCGAGCATCAGTAACTCTCCGAGACCCACATAACCCTTGGAGGCTACGGCTGCCGCCTGCGAGAGGTCAGTCACGATATAGTCTTCTATGAGTGTGGAATCCTCCGGAGCCACAAGGCCGCGTTCCAGCACCTTCTGCTTGTCGACGGGTATGGTCAGTGTCGATGCGCTGAGCGTCGGATATCCGTAGCGGGAATCATATTGTCCTGCATAGAGGGCTTTGAGCGATGTCAGCAGGTCTGCCGCTCCTCCACGTCCGGGGAGTGAGACATCGAGCTTGCCGTAGGCGTAGTCCTTAGGCTCAGCTGTGAAGTTGACCGGGGCTGCGTCGTAGCTTTGCTGACGCTGCTGGTTGGCATACCAGTCGGAGTTAAGATAGCTGAGGTTGATTATCTTCACGTCGGGACGAACGCCCTCCACTTCCTGGACATACCACAGCGGGAATGTGTCGTTGTCGCCGTTGCAGAATACTATTGCGTTTGGCTCGAGACTGTTGAGATAGTTGATGGCGAAGTCGCGCATGGCATATCTGCCCGAGCGGTCGTGGTCATCCCATGTCTGGCTTACCATCTGTACCGGCACGAGAAGGGAGAGGATTGCTGCTATCCAAGCTGTCGGGAGTTTCCCGTTTCCTGTTTCCCGTTTCCCGTTGTCGGTGGGTTCCTTTACATCCTTTCCGGGCTTTTTCTCGGTGAAATAGCAGAGTATCTTCCAGAGAGCGGCCACTCCCATGCCGATCCAGATGGCAAAGGCGTAGAAGCTGCCGGCGAAAGCGTAGTCACGCTCGCGCGGCTGGTTGGGCACCTGGTTGAGATATAGCACGATAGCAATACCTGTCATGAAGAAGAGGAAGAATATCACCCAGAACTGCTCTATGCCGCGGCGTCCCTCAAACGACTGCCAGCAGAGTCCGAGCAGGCCGAGTAGAAGCGGGAGCATATAGAAGACGTTGTGTCCGGGATTGTCTTTCCCGAGATCGTCCGGAAGGAGGCTCTGGTCGCCGAGACGGGCGTTGTCGATGAATGGGATGCCCGATATCCAGTTTCCTGCGTCCAGCTCTCCGCTCTGGTTGTTGACGTCGTTCTGGCGTCCGGCGAAGTTCCACATGAAATAGCGCATATACATGTGGTTGAGCTGATAGTTGAAGAAGTAAGCCAGGTTCTGGGCAAACGACGGCTTGAAGACGTATTTGCCGGGATACATGACACGTCCTGTGACCTCGTTATACTGTGGCTCGCGGCTTGTGTCGAGCTCCGGCACCTTGTGTCCGTCCTGATCGATGGCATGTATCTCCACGAGGTTGGACGATGCGGTGTCAAGTCTTACCCACTGCCTGTACATGGATTCGTGCTGCCTGCTATATATGCGAGGGAAGAGCATGTTGAGCTCGGGGTTGTAGACCGGTTCCGATTTATAGTCTTTCTTCACATAGTAGTCCTTCCGGGTCTCGGCGAGGCGTGTGTTGGTCGCTAACTCCGAGTCTGACAGGAATCCGTATTCCGATTTTGTCTGTGCTCCCTTGACGCCCTTTACGTAGAGGGGCTTTCCGGGATTGATGACTGAATTGTACTGCGGAGTTGTCAGCGTGATTGGATATCCGTCCTGTGTATGTCCCAGGGTATCGGTGTATAGCCCCACCTGCTGCTTCTGCACCTGCGAATAGAGTGTCTCGCCGTAAAGGAGCGGATTTTCGCCATACTGCTCGCGGTTGAGGTAGGTGGCGAGGTCAAACACGTTGTCGGGCGAATTCTGGTTCATCGGCGTGTCTGCCGTGGAGCGTATGAGGATTAGGGCGTAGCTGCTGTAGCCCACGAATATCATCGCCATGCTCCATGTGATGAGGCTCAGGACACGTACCGGCACTGAATGCAGGAAGTAGGTCCAGAGAAGCACTGCGAGCAGGATGAAGAGAATTATTCCGAGCGCCACGCCGTTTCCGATCCAGAGTATTCCGGAAAGGGCCACTGCGAGGAGGAATGATATGCGGATCATATTGGCGCTGCTTTGCTTCTTGAGTGTATACAGTGCCCATACGAAAGAAGCGGTCACCGCGCAGGCGTAGATGAGGGCGCCTGAGTTGAAGCCCATGCCGCATGTGTTGACGAAGAATAGCTCGAACTGCTGGGCCACCTTTATGAAGCCGGGAACGAGGCCGTAGAGCACGAAGAAGATGATTGCGAACGACACTAACAGCGCTCCTATCGACTTCTTGAGGTTCATATCGTTCCACTTCCTGTAGGCGAATACGAGCACGATGGCCGGGATGCAGAGGAGGTTGAGAAGATGTACCGCGACGCTCACGCCAATTATGTAGGCGATAAGGACGAGATAGCGGTCGGCGTGCGGCTGGTCGGCACGGTTCTCCCACTTGAGGATCAGCCAGAATACGAGCGCGGTGCAGAACGACGAGAATGCGTAGACTTCGCCTTCCACAGCGGAGAACCAGAACGTGTCGCTCCATGTGTAGGCGAGAGATCCGACAAGGGCGGACCCCATGATCACCACATATTTGTATAGAGGAAGCTCACCCTCGAAGCCGTCTGGCACGATTAACCGGCGCACGAGATGCGAGATTGTCCAGAAAAGGAGAAGTATGGTCAGTGCGGAGAGTAGTCCGCTCATAGCGTTGACCATCAGTGGAATATAAGTAGGATCCGGTGCGAAGTTCACGAAAAACCGGCCTACGAGCATAAATATAGGGTTGCCCGGCGGGTGGCCGACCTCGAGTTTGTCTGCCTGGATAATGAACTCGCCGCAGTCCCAGTAGGAGGCGGTAGGCTCGAGGGTGAGCCAATAGGTGGCGAGCGCTATGAGGAAAGCGAACCAGCCGCCTATGTTGTTGATTAGATTGTATTTCTTCGTAATCATGAGTGATGGTTTACACTTCTTGCTAATAATCTGCAAATTTAAGAATTTTTTTTGAGATGGCAAAGTTCGCTGTGCGTTTTTCGGTTCACGTAGCGCGTGTAATGTCTTGGCACGCGACGGTTGGGAAACCGCCGTCCCATAGGAGCGGACGATCAGAAGAGGCGGGGCTGGCAGGGACCGTAGCTTTTTCTGTGGTGGGGGGTCAGTCCGAGGGTGTCGAGGGCTGCGAGATGTTCTCTGGTTGGGTAGCCCATGTTTCGCTCCCAGCCGTAGCCCGGATGTTCGGCAGCGAGCCGGGTCATGAGTTCGTCGCGATGCGTCTTGGCGAGCACAGAAGCCGCGGCTATGCTCATGTATGTGGCGTCACCCTTCACTACGGTGTCGCACGGCACGTCGCGCCACGGACGAAAACGGTTGCCGTCGACTATGACATGTTCCGGCACGATGCCGAGAGCGTCGAGGGCACGTTGCATTCCTGTGATAGATGCGTTGAGGATGTTGATGCGGTCGATCTCCTCCGGACTGACCATGACGACGGCCCATGCTATGGCCTCGCGCTCTATTATCGGGCGGAGCAGGTCGCGCTGTCTGGCTGTCAGCTGCTTGGAGTCGTTGAGCAGGTCATTGTGGAAGTCAGTCGGAAGAATGACTGCGGCGCAAGAGACCGGGCCGGCGAGGCAGCCGCGTCCCGCCTCGTCGCAACCTGCCTCGAGGATGCCTTCGATCATATATGGGAGAAGGGTTTTCATTGTTCTTGGCGGAAAGTTATCTTTTGTCTACATAAGGCGGTTGGGAAACCGCCTACCCATAGTCTATGTTGGTTTGCAGACTATGCCTTTTCCTTTGCGTCCGTTGATGGCGATGGGCAGGGGAGTGTCGAACTCCACTACGCGTAGGTTGCCGTTCTCATAGATAGCAGGCCGGGCATTGAGGAAAGCCTCGTCGAAGAAGCCGTTGTCGGCTCCCGGGTCTACAGTGAAGTAGCCTACGCCGAAGGAGGTTAGGTTCTGGAAGAAGTGCGTGCCCTGCGAGGGCTCGATACGATAGCCCCGCATGGCGTATTCCACTATTACGCGCGCTCCTGCTATCTGAGGCCAGCGCACCGGAATGCCGAGCGCGGAGTCGCTTGAGCCCCAGCGTCCCGGACCGATAAGCACATACGGACGGTTTTCCTCTATCATCCTCTTATTGACGGCGTCGATCTCCTGAGCGAGCTGCACGTTGCCGGCCGGGTCGAAACCCTCGCTTCTGACGTAGACTACGGTCTTGACGTTGTCCATCAGTCCGTGGCCGAGAGCGGAGTCGCTTTTGACTATAAGCTGATCGTCGGGGATGTCGAGAAGGGAGTCGTCAAGCATCTCCTTGCGGTCTACGATGGGTCTCATCTGCAGCCAGTATAGGGTGCCCTTATGCTCGCTTTTCGCAGCGTCGGGAGCGATTATGCCGGCAAACTCTATCTCCACGGGGCGTCCCATCTCATACTGGCCGGTGGCCAGCATCAGCTCAGCCGCCTCGGCGAGGGGATAGACACCCTGCTTGAGCACGTTGGCGAAGGTCACAATTTTACGTCCGGCGCCGAATTCGGAGTCGCGTATCATATAGTCGTTCATGTCGAAAGTCGACACGAGGTATTTCAGCGCTCCTGTCTTGAAGGCCTCCGCCACAGTTATCTTCTTCAGGTTGAAGGCATCGTCGGTCTTGAAGTCGGTGGCCTCCGTCTGCTCGAGGGCGTAGATATGCTTCTGAGTGTCGCGCAGGGCGAGCTGCACGGTCGATGTCTGGAGCACCTTTCCCGGATGCTTTGGTGAGAACCGTAGCGCCAGTCCTCCGTCGACAATGTACTTGCCGAGTCCGGCGGCTACTTCCACCACGCCGTCTTCCGCCTGCTCATCGCCGATGGGATAGTAGTTGAGCGAGCGTCCCACCCCGGAGAAGGAGGGGTAGAAGAGTCCGGCATGGTCCTGGCCTACCACTTCCTGAAGAATTATCGCCATCTTCTCCTGATCGATCACGTTGCTTGTGGCGTTCATGTATAGCTTCGAGTCAGCGAAGAATACGGACGCGTATACACTCTTCACGGCATCGCAGAGCTGCCGGAGCATCTTTTCCCGGTCGTCGAGGTGAGGGATCATATAGGTGGAGTATATTCCGGCGAAGGGCTGATAGTGTGAGTCTTCGAGCAGAGAGGAGCTTCGCACGGCGAGCGGACCGTCGACAACGTTGAAAAGATATTCGAAATCCTCCTTCAGGCTCTTGGGGAGCTTGGCAGCGAGGAATGCCTTCAGTATCTCTTCGTCAGGTGCGTCGCTGAGGGCTACGGGATAGAGCGAGTTGCTCTCCATAAACTCGTCGAAGATATCCGTGCAGAGCACGAGGGTACGCGGTATGCGTATGGATATGCCGTTGAGGTTGTCGAAAGCCGGATTGCGCTTGATGATCTGGTCGATGAATGCAAGGCCTCTTCCCTTGCCTCCGAGCGATCCCTGTCCGATACGGGCGAAATTGCTGTAACGGTCGAAGCGTCCCTTACGGAAGATGGCCACTACCCCTCGGTTTTTCATCCGGCGGTATTCCACAATGCAGTCGAGTATAAGCTTGCGTACGAGCGGAGCCTGGTCCATGCTCTCGAACCGGATGCTGTTAAGCGCCTCTGCAATAGGAAAGATGGCACGGCTGTAGAGCCATCGGGAGAAATCGTTGTTGGCGCAATGGCGGAACAGGGCCTCCGAGGGAATGTTATTGACGGCCATCTGAAGGTCTTTCAGCTCGTGAAAGCGCATCAGTTCGTTGCCGGTCAGCGGATCTTTCACTATGAAGTCTCCGAATCCGAAGAGGAAGTCGACGGCTTTTCCGAGATCTTGCGGGAGAGTCTTGCTCTCCTTGTCGAGGAATGT
>JAIEBK010000040.1:0-2946 GCA_029070945.1 Muribaculaceae bacterium | reverse complement strand
ACGTTTCCCAGCCATGAGAACACGTAGTCCACGCCGGTAAGGTCCTCGTTGGCGATGCGCCGGCGCACTTCTTTCGAGAAAGGAGTCAGCACTACGAAGGGAATGTCGGGATAAAGCTCCTTGATGTGTCTGGCCTCGGTGAATGTCTCCGACACGTCGACGCCAGGCATCGCCATTATGAGGTCGAAATGCTTTGCTGCCAGCATGGCGAAGGCTTCCTGATAGTTGGCCACCATCGTGAACCGTGGCGGGGAGCTTAGGTTGAGGGATACATATTCGAAATATACCTGTTCCTCCACTCTTCCGTCTTCCTCCATCATGAAGGCATCGTAGGGAGTAGCTATCAGTAAAACGGAGAAGACACGCTTCTGCATAAGGTCTGCAAAAGCCGTGTCTCTCAGATGTATGCGGCCGTCGGGGCCGACGTATGGCATGTTGGTGGTCACTGGTTGTTCATCTTGGATTCGAGGAATTTCTCAAGAGCCGCTGTCATTGAAGGTGTTTCCGGGGAGGGAGCCTTGAAGTCGAGGCGTAGACCGGCATCCTCGACGGCTTTGGCGGTGGTGGGACCGAAAGTCCCGATATACTTTCCGTTTGTCTCCTGGTCGAAGTCGGGGAAGTTTTTCTTAAGCGAGGTTATTCCCGAGGGGGAGAAGAAAAGAAGCACGTCGTAGTCGAAGGGCTCGTCGGGCGTGAAGTCGTTGGTCAGGGTGCGGAACATCACCGACTTTGTGAGGTCGATGCCGAGAGCTTCTATAGCGCTCGTGTCTTCCTTGTTGACGTCGCTGACGGGCATAAGGAATTTCTCTTTCTTTATCTTGTTGACGGCATTCACAAACTGAGGGTCGTTGAGCTTGCCGGTGGTGCCGAAGGCTATCTTGCGCTTGCGGTAGACGATGTATTTCTGTAGGTAATGGGCCACCTGTTCGGTCGTGCAGACATATCTCATGGTGTCAGGAACGCTGACTCTTGACTCTTCGCAGAGTCGGAAGTAGTTGTCTACGGCGGTGCGCGACGTGAAAATAATGGCGGTGTAGTCGGCGAGATTCAGTTTCTCCTGACGGAACTCTTTGATCGGAAGACCTTCGACCTTTATCATAGATCGGAATACAATCTCCACTCCGAACTTCTCCGCGATGTCATAGTAGGGGCTCTTGCCCGATGCAGGTTGCGGCTGCGAAACCAATATCTTCTTTATCATCTTGTTTTTCATTGTTTTAGCCAAGCAATGAGCATGCAAGGCCGAAAGTAATCACCAGGGGGACTATTTCCAGACTGCAAAGATAATACAAAAAAACGACCCAGAGCGAACTTTCGGTGAAAAAAATGCGGAAACCCTTAACAATGAAGAGAAATTTCACTAAAATTAACATCACAAACGCTGCCGCGAGGATATATACCGTGTAGGGCGGATATGTGAGGGCGAGGATGGCGAGAGGGAAGAAAACGGCGGCTCCGAGTCCGGTGCCGGCAGTGAATCCGCGCACCCACAGCCATGTGTGGTGCGTATCGCTGAAAACTTTTCCCACCACGGTGTAGCACACCCACATCGAGCCTATATATGCGCAGGCTATGACCATGCATATTACTGCCGGAAGCAGTTCTCCGCCGAAGAAGAATCCCGGATCAGGCAGTTCGGTGTTTATGTGAAGACGTTGACCGAAGAGTGGTACGGCTCTGCTCATCAGCACGCCGATGCTGCACCCTGAAAGAAGCAGGATGAGGAAGATGAAGGAGGTCTCCTTCATGGTGGCGTCGAAGAGGTTCTCGCGCTCACGCACCTCGGTAAGGTCGCGGAAAAATGATCCGAGAAACTTGAAGTTGCCCCTCACGCGAATGCATGTGAGGAAAAACAGCGTGAACAGTATCACGTATATCCAGCTCGAGGCCTGGCTTTCGAGCATTTCAGGGGCGGTTATTTCATCCATCCTTCCTTTCTGTACCAGTCGATGCTTTGCGCCACGCCGTCGGCGAGTGCCGTCTGTGCCGAGAATCCGAAGGCTGTCCTGGCCTTGCGTGTGTCGGCGCTCCAGTTGCGTTGCTTCATTATGTTGTATTTGTCGGTGTTGAGTGTCGAGGGTTTTCCGCGCATCACTCCTATCTTTTCGGCTACCCACGATACGGCTTTCGTTCCCCAGAGCGGCACCTTTACGGGCACCACGATACTTTTTCCGAGTTTTGCCGCCACGATGCGGCGGAATTCCGCCTGTGAGTATGCCCTCGGTTCGGCAATGTTGTAGACTTCCTTCACCGGAGCCTTCTCCAGAGCCGCGAACACAGCCTGGGCGAGGTCGGGGGCATAGATGAACGTCAGCAGCTGCTTGCGGAATCCTACCGAGAAGTCAAATCCCTTGCGCATGGCGTCGAACATCATGAAATAGTCATGATCGCGGGGGCCGTAGATGCCGGTGCAGCGGAATATGATGTATGGCACGGAGTGCATCTGCAGAAGCATCTCCGCCTTCAGCTTAGAGGCGCCGTAGCGGGTGTTGGGCTGAGGTATCATCGACTCGTTGAAGGGTGTATAGGATCGGCCGTCGCCGGGTCCCATAGCCGAGAGCGAACTGATATACAGGAATTTATCAGGCATCATCGACGTGCGCTCGAGTGTCTCTACAAACGTACGCAGCAGATCATGGTTGATGTGGTCGAAGTCCTTGTAGCGCAGGCATTTCGTAGCTCCGAGGTTGTAGACTATCCAGTCCCATTTTTCTCCTTCCGGGAGTGTCGACGTCAGAACGCGCTCCACATCGGCCGGATCTTCGAAATCGAAATCGACACGGATCACACCCGACTTCGGAAACCATCGGTCGGAAGTCGAGGTGCGGACCCCGGCGTAGACCTCGAGGTCAGGTATGGATACGGCTTTTTCAAGGAGATGGGATCCGAGAAATCCTCCGGCCCCCACTATGAGTACTCTTTTCATTGGTCGTTGTCATCGTTGTC
>JAIEBK010000004.1:19019-21203 GCA_029070945.1 Muribaculaceae bacterium | reverse complement strand
GAGGGATTCGAACCCCCGGAGGTGTGACCCTCAACGGTTTTCAAGACCGCCGCAATCGACCACTCTGCCATCTCTCCGAAAATATGTCTTGCTTCTTTCGAAGCTCTGCGGAGTGACCGAGATTCGAACTCGGGATACGCTTTTGGCGTATACACGCTTTCCAGGCGTGCCTCTTCAGCCACTCGAGCATCACTCCAAAATGTGTCGCAAACGCATTCCCTGCGTTTGCGACTGCAAAGTTAATGATAAATTCCGAAACCGCCAAATTTTTTTGAATTTTTTTATTTTGCAGTTTCCGGGATATATTACATTCCGGCTTTCAGGATTGAGCATCCGCGGAAGCTGACGCTCTTGCCGTCAAGCTTATAGCTTATCATTACATCGTTCAGATCGGAAGAGGTGAGGTTAAGGTAAAAGTCGGTGGCTGCGAAGCCGACGGAATCCACCATTGTCACTACGTTGTCTTTCTTTCCGAGTACGGTCGTCTTCGGTGCGGCTGATTCAAGAGAGAATCCTTCGTGGGTAAAGACTACCGGTATATTCTCGAAACGTATCACTTTCGGGAAATTTGGAGCCTGATTTGCAGAAAGCACGGCGTTGTAGACATATACGGAGGCAGTCTTCTTTTCGAAGTCAATCTGGGTAAGATAATCTGAGTTTTCGTAGGTGTGTGAAATGCCGGAGGCAGATGACGTAGTCATACCTTTATATAAGGCTGCAGGCCAGAATGTCTGCACGCTGTATCGGTCATTGAGAGTATAGCTGAGGTCAAGTCTCTGGCCGAAAGTTATGCTATAGTTAGGGCTTAGAAGGTTGCTGCTGTTCGGCATAAGGTTCCATACAAGTTTGCCTGAAATGTTGCTTGCAGGGGAGCCTGTGCCGGCAATACCTCTCTTTGAGAAAAGATAGTTGAATGTGTTACCTGCCAGTTCTGACTTGAAGCTCTGGGTTTGGAGGTGCATGGTATCAGTCTCGAATGAGTATTTCTGGTTGTTGACGATAATGTCGTTGGCCGTCAGGTCGATGCAGTTTTTCGAGATGTTGAATTTTATTGAATAGCCGCCATACGATGCCTGTGCTGGTGCAGTCGGGTCCTGATTGTCTACGATAAGATTGTATTCAGGATACGATATGGTCTGGTACGAATCCTTTGTCGAAGTGTCGCAGGAGGCGAGAAGCATGGTCATCGCCGCCAAAGGTAAGAGTGCTTTTTTCATTCTTATTTAGTAGTTAAAGTGTTTGCTTAGAATAATGGTCTGCAAAATTAATAAAAAAATATCTTATTTTTATCCATGATTAGTAAATAAGGCTTGAAATATTCATAAAAAACCAAAATAAAGAGTTAATTTTGCACTGTGAATCCTCCTTCTCCTCTTACTTCCGCATTGTAACAACCGTCAATCATAAAAAAGACATGAAATCCTTAAAGGAACTATTCAGGATAGGCACAGGTCCGTCTTCATCACATACAATGGGTCCGCGCAAGGCGGCCGAGATATTCCGTGATCAGCATCCGGAGGCAAATCGATTCGAAGTGACACTTTATGGATCGCTTGCCGCGACCGGCAAAGGGCATATGACAGACATCGCTATCCTTGACGAGCTTTCAAAATCAGGAAAGGAGACGGAAATAATCTGGCAGCCGGAAGTCTTTCTCGATTTTCATCCCAACGGCATGAAATTCCGCAGTCTTGATGAGAATGGGAATGAGACAGGAGAATGGATTGTCTTCAGCGTCGGGGGAGGGGCTCTGGAAGAACCCGGAAAACCACATACGGAATCCGGAGAGATCTATCCGCTCAACACCATCGGAGACATCATGGCTTACTGTGAACGCACCGGCCATACTTACTGGGAATATGTAGAGCAGTGCGAGGGCCCTCAGATCTGGGATTATCTGCTTGAGGTGTGGAAGGTCATGAAGGCTGCCGTAGAGCGTGGTCTGAACAGGGAAGGTCGTCTCCCCGGCCCTCTCAATCTTCAGCGCAAGGCTTGTGCTTACTATGTTAAGGCGGGCGGATACAAAGACAACCTGAAAAGCCGTGGCCGTGTATTCGCCTACGCGCTTGCTGTAAGCGAGGAGAACGCCTCGGGCGGCGAGATCGTGACCGCCCCTACATGCGGATCAAGCGGTGTGATTCCGGGAGTGTTGTATCATCTGTGGGAGAGCCGTCATTTCGCTGA
>JAIEBK010000004.1:0-18919 GCA_029070945.1 Muribaculaceae bacterium | reverse complement strand
AAGTGAAAGTTGATGTTTATGAGGTTATCAGTTTAAAAGGTTAATGAATTGGAAAAGTTTGAAGTAAATATATTAGGGTGTGGAAGTGCAAAGCCGTCGCCTGTGCATAATCCGTCGTGTACCGTGGTAAATTTCCGGGAAAACCTGTTTATGGTGGATTGCGGAGAAGGGGCCCAGAAGGAATTGCAGAGGCAGCGGCTTAAACTGCCTCGTCTTAACCATATATTCCTGACTCACCTTCATGGCGATCATGTATTCGGACTGCCCGGACTTATCGGCACGATGGCGCTTTCCGGACTTGAGGGGGATATCACCATTCATACATTTGAAGACGGAAGGCGGATACTGTCTTCTATTTTCGACTATTTCAACAGAGGATTGCCGATTGATGTGAAATTCAACGTAATCCGTCCGGAAGAAGCTGTGGTGTTTGAGAACTCATCTTTGCTGGTGCGTACTGTGCCGCTCAAGCATAAGATTCCGGCTGTCGGATATGTCTTTGAGGAGAAACCCCGCTTGCGGCATATTGACAGGGCCATGTGCGACTTTCATGGCGTGCCTGTATGGGCCTTTAATGCCATAAAGGCAGGGGAGGATTTCACCAGGTCTGACGGAACGGTGATCGCCAATTCATTGCTGACCAAAGATCCGGCCTCTCCGCGAAGCTATGCGCACATTAGCGACACCGTGTATATGCCGCAGCTGGCTGAAAAGATAAGGGGTGTTGATCTTCTCTTTCATGAGACTACGTATCTGACTCAGGATCTCGACAAGGCTCGGGAGCGGGGTCACTCCACAGCGGCCCAGGCTGCTCAGGTGGCTTTGGATGCAGGAGCAAAGCGTCTCCTGACCGGTCATTATTCCTCCCGGTATAAGGATGATTCACTTTTCGCAGAAGAGGCGCGTACTGTTTTTCCCGATGTGATAACCGGAAAAGAAGGACTTAGAGTGGAAGTCTGAGTCTTTCGCCTTCCCGGCCGACGAAAGTTTAATACGGTTTGGACGCACGAAATGTGCGTCTGCCGATACTCTTTTGCTATAAGCAAAAAGTCCGACAGCCGTTAAGCTATCGGACTTTGCGGTGAGGACGAGATTCGAACTCGTGGTAGGATTGCTCCTACGTCAGTTTAGCAAACTGGTGGTTTCAGCCACTCACCCACCTCACCATTGGAGGTCATTTCCTCATTTGCGGTGCAAAGTTAATAAGAATTTTTTATTCTGCCAAATATTTTAGTGAATATTTTATTCTTTCATCCATTTTTCTTAATTTTGTAGGGTGAAATAAATACAATATATTATCGCATGAAGAAGACATTAACCACGGCTGCAGCCGCATTCGCCGTGACAGCTGTGATGGCTGAGACACCGTTATGGATAAGGGATGTCGCCATATCTCCGGATGGACAAAGCATCGCCTTTACATATAAAGGTGATATATATTCCGTGCCCGCGACAGGTGGAGATGCCAGGCAGCTGACATCCAACGAGGCTTTCGACTCAAAACCGGTCTGGACTCCTGATGGAAAAAGGATTGCCTTTCGCTCAGACCGTGAAGGCAGCGACGACATTTTCATCATGAACGCCAACGGAGGAAATGTGAAGCGTCTTACTACGTCGAGCGTTGCCGAGCAGCCCCTGGCATTCCTCAACGACTCCACACTTCTTTTCTCTGCCAACGAGATGCCGGCACGTGGTTCCGCACAGGCGCCGATCCTTCCGCAGACTTATTCGCTTAATGTCAACAATCCCGGGACGCGCCCCGCGATGTTTCTCTCCATGCCGATGCTCTTCTCTTCTTCCGGACGGGACGGCAGGATAATCTTTACGGACAAGAAGGGCTATGAAGATGTGTTCCGCAAGCATGAGCGCAGTTCCGGCACCAATGATATATGGCTCTATGACAACGGCAGTTTCCGTCAGCTTACTGACTTCAACGGGCATGACCGCAACGCTGTGTGGGCTCCGCAGAAGGATTCGTTCTTCTTCCTTTCTGAAGAAGACGGTACGCTCAATGTCTATGCAGCTGATCTGAACGGGATGAGACGAAAGCTTACGTCCTTCGAGAAGCATCCGGTCAGAAACCTCTCTGTTTCTGATGGCGGACTGATGGCATTCAGCTGGGATGGTGAACTTTACACTCTTACGGATGGCGGAGAGCCGAAAAAGATAAATATCGATATTATCGCCGATGATTACGATTCAGACCTCGTGAAGCGATATGTGACCGGAGGCGCGTCTTCTTTCTTCCCCGCTCCGAAAGGCAATGAGCTGGCGATAGTGATACGTGGGGACGTCTACGTGACAGATGCGAAATACAAGACTACAAAACGAATTACTGATACTCCTGATCAGGAGCGTACAGTCAGCATTTCGCCCGACGGCAAGACTATGGTGTATGACTCGGACCGTGACGGCTACTGGCAGCTTTTCACTGCAAAGATCAAGAATCCCAAAGAAGAGCAGTTCGCATACGCCACCGAGATAGTGGAGGAACCATTGTATAAGTGTGAGACGAGCGCCATGCAGCCTGTCATAAGTCCTGACGGTAAGAAGGTCGCTTTTCTTGAGAATCGCTCCGAACTCAAGGTCATTGATCTTGAGACGAAGAAGGTGACTACGGCCCTCGACGGGAAGTACAATTATTCATATTCCGACGGTGACCAGCAGTTTGCATGGAGTCCTGACAGCCAGTGGCTCCTCATGAACTATATAGGAACAGGAGGCTGGAACAACACCGACATCGCTCTTATAAAGGCTGACGGCAGCGAGGTGGTCGACCTTACTGAAAGCGGTTTCAGCGACGGCAATCCGAAGTGGGTGCTCGGTGGTAAAGGAATAGCCTTCGAATCGGCTAAATATGGCATGAAGAATACCGGCAGCTGGGGCAATCAGAGCGACATAATCCTTATGGCTCTCGACGGTGATGCGTGGGATGACTTCAACATGACCGAGGAGGAAGCCGCCCTCAGGGAGAAGGAATCGAAGGATGAAGGAGACAAAGACAAGGAAGATAAGGACAGTAAGGATAAAAAAGGGAAGAAAGACAAGAAAGGTAAAAAGGATAAGGCCGACAAAAAGGACGATAAACCCAAATTCATCCCGGACCTCGCCAACCGCCGTTACCGCACAAAGCGGCTAACCGGTAACTCTGCCCTCATAGGTGATTATTTCCTTACACCGAAGGGTGACAAACTCTACTATACCGCTTCCGGCACTGAGGGAAAACGCAATCTCTATTGCCGCGATCTTAAGAAAGGTGATGTGTCGGTGGTCTCATCCGGCATTTACGGACTTGAGCCGGACGCAAAGGGTGAGACCCTTTTTCTCTGGGGAAGCGGCGGCATAAAGAAGATGACCCTCTCCAACGACAAGATCGAGGATGTGGAATATGAAGCGCTCTATGACCGCAGTCCTTCTAAGGAGCGTGAGTATATCTTCGACCATATGCTGCGTCAGGTCAACGATAAGTTCTACGATGAGAACCTTCACGGAGTGGACTGGGCTTTCTATGGCGACCATTACCGTAAGTTCCTCCCGCATATTTCTAACAACCGTGACTTCGCGGAGATGCTGAGTGAGATCCTCGGAGAGCTTAATGCCTCACACACCGGAGGACGTGCCTACGGCAACGGAGCTCCTCTCTCAACCGCCTCACTCGGAGCATACTTCGACGAAGTATATGACGGCGAAGGCCTTAAGGTGGCTGAGGTCATAGCGCGCGGCCCCTTATCTACAAAGTCTGCCGATATCAAACCCGGTGAGATAATCATGTCAATCGACGGCGAGAGCATAGCTCCGCGTCAGGACGTCAACGCCATGCTCGATGGCAAAGCCGGCAAAAAGGTCCGTCTTTCGGTAAAGGGACTTGACGACAAGACACGCGACGTGACCGTGCGTCCCATATCTAAGGGTGCCCTCTCTGACCTTAGCTACGAGCGTTGGGTAGAACGCAATGAGAGGATAGTGGATTCCGTTTCAGGCGGAAAGATCGGTTATATTCACGTAAGGGGTATGAACACGGCAAGCTATCAGAATGCTTATGAGCGACTGCTCGGTAAATACCGCAACTGTGATGCTGTCGTGGTGGATACCCGCTATAACGGAGGCGGCTGGCTTCACAATGACCTCGCTATACTCCTCAACGGTAAGGAATATGCCCGCTACTCGCCCCGAGGCCAGTATATCGGCAGTGAGCCATGGGCGCAATGGACCAAACCGTCGGCCATGCTTGTCAATGAATGCAACTACAGTGATGCCTCCGGCACTCCGTATGTGTTCCAGACTCTCGGTATAGGAGATGTCGTAGGTGCTCCGATTCCCGGCACGATGACGGCCGTATGGTGGGAGACCCAGATAGATCCGAGCCTTGTATTCGGCATTCCGCAGGTGACCAATCTTTCAGTCGACGGCAAGCCTCTTGAGAACACACAGCTCAATCCAGACGTGATAATCTACAATGCACCTGCCGATGTGGAGGCCGGCCGCGACGCTCAGCTCGAAGGCTCTGTACGTCACCTCATGCAGAAGCTGAAACTTAAATAATTAAGTATGACTATGGTTACTTTTTTAATAATACTTATATGCATGCTGGGCTCATGCCTGCCGATAAGCCGTCTTGTCCTTAATATGATCAAGAGGAGCGATCGGTATTCCGATGAATTCAAGCGTAAGGCACAGGTGTGGCAGAACGTGTTTCGTGTCTTCTGTATTCTGGCTGCGTTTGTTCTCTTTATGGTGTTGAGATCTTACTTAAACTCTGCCGATTAATGATTGAGGCATAGGATATATGGTCATGATAAAGGCGGAATCCATCAGGGTTCCGCCTTTGTCTGTTCTTAAAGTATGAAATTTAATATTCAGTAATTATCCTTTGATCTTTGCGATTATGTCGAGGGCTTCGCGGCACTTGTCGGTGACATATTTCCAGTCGCCTGCGGCAACCTTGTCTTTCGGGAAGAGCTTGGAGCCCATGCCTACGCAGTAGACGCCTGCGGCAAACCAGCCTTTGAGGTTCTCTTCTGTCGGTTCAACGCCGCCGGTCACCATCAGTTTAGACCAGGACATGGGAGCGAGGAGACCTTTTACAAACTTAGGACCGAGCACATCGCCGGGGAATACCTTGCAGAGGTCGCAGCCGAGTTCCTGAGCGAAACCGATTTCTGAAACGGTGCCGCAGCCGGGGGTGTAGGGAACGAGACGACGGTTGCAGACCTTTGCCACTTCCGGGTTGAAGAGGGGGCCTACCACGAAGCATGCCCCCTGCTGAATATAGAGTGATGCTGCGGCAGGCTCTACGATGGAGCCTACGCCGATAGCCATCTCCGGACATTCCTTCGCCGCGAACTTGATGACCTCGGCAAATATCTCATGGGCGAAATCGCCGCGGTTGGTGAACTCAAACGCGCGAACGCCGCCGTCATAGCAGGCCTTTACCACTGCCTTGGCTACTTCGGCGTCTTTGTGATAGAACACCGGCACCATAGGAGCCTCAGCCATCTTGGCCAGAACCTGCAGCTTATCAAATTTTGCCATTGGTTTAGTTAAAAGATTTAGTTGGTTTAAGGTTTAGTCGTAGTGCTGACAGATCGATCAGCGCTGTACGCGACCGTTGGCGCTGCCGCCGGCAAGAGCCTCTACCTCAGCGATTGTCTCGAGGTTGAAGTCGCCGGGGATAGTCTGCTTGAGAGCGGAAGCCGCAACTGCGAATTCGAGAGCCTCGCCCTGTGTCTCCTTGTGGAGAAGACCGTAGATGAGGCCGCCGGAGAAGGAATCGCCGCCGCCTACGCGGTCGATGATCGGGTTGATCTCGTAGCGCTTTGACTCGTAGAATTCCTCGCCGTTGTAGATCATGGCCTTCCAGCCGTTGTTGCTTGCCGAGTAAGACTCGCGGAGGGTAGACACCACATACTTGAAGCCGAATTCCTTCATCATGGCCTGGAAGATACCCTTGTATCCTTCAGCCGATGTGTCGCCTGCCTCGACATCTGCGTCAGGCTTGAATCCGAGGCAGAGCTCGGCGTCTTCCTCATTGCCTATGCATACGTCGACATACTTCATGAGCGGACGCATGATAGACTGTGCCTTCTCGCTTGTCCAGAGTTTCTTACGGAAGTTAAGGTCTACAGATACGGTCACGCCGTGGCGTTTCGCAGCCTCGCATGCAAGGCGTGTAAGCTCTGCAGCCTTGTCGCTGATGGCCGGAGTGATGCCGCTCCAGTGAAACCAGTCGGCCCCCTTCATGATCTCGTCGAAATCGAAATCAGCAGGATCGGCCTCTGCGATCGCGGAGTGCGCGCGGTCGTAGATCACCTTCGAGGGGCGCATCGATGCGCCTGTCTCGCAGTAATAGATACCTACACGGTCACCGCCGCGTGCGATATACTGTGTGTCCACACCGTAACGACGCAGAGCATTGACTGCGGCCTGTCCGATTTCATGAGTAGGCAGTTTCGTTACAAACTTTGCGTCCATTCCATAGTTGGCGCAACTTACAGCGACATTTGCCTCGCCGCCACCGAAGATGACTTCGAAGATGTCGCTCTGAATGAATCGCCGGTGTCCTTCCGGCGAAAGACGGAGCATTATCTCTCCAAGGGTTATTATACGTTTCATACCGCAAATTTAAGCAAATATTTGCAAACATCATAATATTGCATAAGAAAAATTTCATTTTTTCGTTTCTTATACAGCGCGAGGCCTTTCTGATGCCTTTCGCTTCTCCTGTTTTAATATTTATGAACCCCCGAAAAAATCAACATATCGCCGTAAGGATCCTTTTGCTTATCGCTCTCCTCTGGGGGGGCACTCCAATATATGCCAAATGGGGAGAGAAAGTGCCAAACCGTCAGTATGCTGACCTGAAGAGGTGGCACTGGGGCTTTTCTGTAGGCACTCACGTGCAGGATCTTGCATTCACTCATTCCGGTCTGGTTACGGAAGACGGACGTCAGTGGCAGGTTGAGGTGCCGGACTTTTCCCCAGGCTTCAATGCTACAGTGCTTGGTGACTTACGTCTGCACAGATATTTCAATCTCAGACTCACTCCCGGAATGTATTTTGGCTCGAAGACAGTCCATATGCTCGATTTCAATTCGGGAGAAAAGCAGATTCAGGACATTAAGAGTGCGCTGGTGGTGATCCCTCTCGATCTCAAGATCTCGGGCGACCGCCTTCAGAATACAAGGCCCTACTTTACGGTCGGAGCGATGGGTGTGCTCGACATCTCCAAGAAACGCTCCGATCCAATCGTCACTAAGAATTTCGACACTATGCTGACGGTCGGACTCGGATGTGACTTCTATCTCCCTTTCTTTAAGTTCTGTCCTGAGATAAAGTTCTGCTTCGGACTGACAGATATTCTGAAACACGATCGCCCTGACCTTGACGAAAATCCCGCTACATTGCAGATCACACAGTCTCTGACTAAGATGAAGAGCAATATGGTGGTGCTTTCATTTTATTTCGAATGAAGTTCATTCAGATGGAAACGCTTACACGAAATGCAATCCGAACCGTGGCTCTTGCTGCCGCCTGCGTCATAGCCGCTATCTGTCCCGTTGCGATGCGGGCGCAGAGCGATCCTCTGTATACCCAGGCCTGGTCGCTTCCGACCCTCTATAATCCGGCCTGTGCCGGATCTACCGACTGGCTCCGCATAAGGGGCGCCGGCCGTCTGCAGTGGATCGGGATAGAAAACGCTCCGAAGAGTTTTACGGCGGCCGCCGATATCCCTTTCAAGCTGCTCGGAAGAAGATGGGGCGGGGGAGTCAACGTTACTCAGGAGGGGATAGGCCTTTTCTCCAATACATACGTCAGCGGACAGTTGAGCGGACGCCTGAAGAAAATCTTTGGCGGAGAACTCACGCTGGGCATTCAGGTGGGATATTTCGGCTCGAGTTTCAAAGGCTCTGACGTCTATATTCCTGACGATGATGACTACCACGATTCAAACGACCCGTCGATTCCCAGGCAGGATGTAGGGGGCGGTACGGTCGATTTCGGTGTCGGTCTTCAATACGTTCATCCCAAATTCCACGTAGGAGTCTCCATGCTTCATCCCGCGGCTCCCAAAGTAAAACTCAATACCAAGGGAACCACATCTTCCTCCTCTACGTCTGACAACCACGAATTCGAAACATATGTTAACCGTGTGCTCTATCTGACGGCGGGAAGCAATATTCCGGTTAAAAACACGTTAATAGAATTGCAGCCGGACCTCATCGTGGCATCTGACTTCCGTACCTTTTCCGGAGTTCTCTCCCTTAAAGGATGGTATAATAAGATGTTTTTCGGTGGCTTGGCTTATCGTTGGGATGACGCTGTGAGTATTAACATAGGAGCGGAATTCAAGAATTTCATTCTCGGCTACGCATATGATATCCCTACTTCAAGGATACTCAAGGCATCGAGCGGAAGCCACGAGATCATGGTAGGCTACCGGATGAAGCTTGACTTCAGCGGAAAGAACCGACACCGTCACAGAAGCATACGCCTTATGTGACCGACAGACGAAGAAATAACCTGCATAGAAAAAGTAACAACCTCTATATAATGAGAATCTCAG
Source organism: Muribaculaceae bacterium (assembly GCA_029070945.1). GTDB lineage: Bacteria > Bacteroidota > Bacteroidia > Bacteroidales > Muribaculaceae > Lepagella. The sequence continues at coordinate 10,356 of JAIEBK010000004.1, read as the reverse complement.
ATATCAGAAATATTACCGCCGCGTTTCGCCGCCTTCCGTTCAAGGCAGCGCTGATAGCCGTGGCTGTGTTCACTCTCGCAAGCTGTGCGTCGCTCGGAAGGGGTGGCGCCGGTGGTGAGGTGACAGGTGTGGGTGGAAGCACCTTCGCCGAACCCGTGCCTTACGGCATGGTTCTCGTAGACCGCGGCGCATATGCGATGGGCCCGGCAAAAGACGATTCAATCTGGGGCATCAAGGGAAATCCGAAAGGAGTATCTGTAGACGCTTTCTGGATGGACGAAACAGAGGTGACGAATTCCAAATACAAGCAGTTCGTACTCTGGGTTCGCGACTCGATCATCCGTGAACGCCTCGCCGATCCTGCCTATGGCGGCAACGAGGCATTCAAGATCGAGGAAGACAAGGAAGGAAATCCGGTCACTCCTTATCTCAACTGGAACAAACCTATTCCATGGCGTAATGCCAATGAAGACGAGCAGAGGGCCATCGAAAGTGTATACCGTACGAATCCTATCACCGGACAACGCGAGCTTGACCCTACACAGCTCAACTATCGCTACGAGATATTCAACCATACGGAAGCCGCAAAGCGCAAGCATCGCCTTGACGCTGCGCGCCGCGACTACAATACAGACAATCCCGTAGACTACAGCCTTCCGGTCATATCCAAGGACACCGCTTACCTCACCGATGAAGGGGAGATAGTGCGTGAGACTGTCACTCGTCCGCTTACAGGAGATTTCGATTTCCTCAACACCTATATCGTCAATGTCTATCCGGACACTACCGCATGGATCAATGATTTCGACAACGCCTACAATGAGCAGTATACACGTCTGTATTTCTCAAATCCCGGATATAACAATTATCCGGTGGTGGGAGTAAGCTGGGACCAGGCAAACGCTTTCGCCAACTGGCGCACCGACTATCTGCGCCGCAGTCTTGGCAAGGAAGGTGTATACATCGAGCCTTACCGTCTTCCGACGGAGGCTGAATGGGAATATGCCGCACGTGCCGGAAACTCGGAGAGCTCCTTCCCCTGGAGCGAGACACTCCCTATGGATGAAAGAGGCTGCTTCTACGCTAACTTCAAGCCCGGTGATGGTGACTATGTGCGCGACGGACATGTCATAACTTCTCCGGTCGGCACCTATAAGCCTAATGACTTCGGACTGTTTGATATGGCGGGAAATGTCAGTGAATGGACATCCACTGCCTTCACCGAGAGCATCGACAGGCTCACAAGCGACATCAATCCCGAATACAGATACAACGCCGCTATCGAAGACCCTTACAAGATGAAGCGTAAGATAGTGCGTGGCGGCAGCTGGAAAGACGTGATGCACAACCTTCGAAGCGACCTCCGGCAGTGGGAGTATCAGAACGAGCAGCGTTCCTACATAGGTTTCCGTTGCGTCCGCTCCCAGATCGGCTTTGCAAAAGGCACTCAGAAGAAAAAGTAAAATAATCTGACAGGAAATAATACAAATTCAAACTCACAGTAATGGTCAGAATCCGCAAATACGCCAACTTCATAGAGCGTTTCCTCCACGGAGAGAAAGGACAGCGCTTCTTCAATTTCGCATATTCCATCGGTGCCGCAGTCGTGATCTGGGGTGCGCTGTTCAAGATCCTTCACCTTCCCGGAGGCAGTACGCTTCTATGTATCGGTATGGGCACCGAGATTGCAATGTTCCTGCTGACGGCTTTCGACCGCCCGCCGAAGGATTACCATTGGGAAGATGTCTTTCCTGTGCTTGACACCCATAGCCCCGAAGATCGCCCTAACCTGAACGGACAGGGCGGAGGTGCCGTGATAAGCGGCTCTTTTGTGACCGGAGGCGGCAATGCCGATGACGGCTCAGCAGATTATAGGGGAGCAGCCGCGTCAATAGAAACCTTGGGCTCTCAGGATCCTGCCGGCGGTCAGACTGTCGTTTTTGCCGGCGGTGGAGCGGTGGGTGCTCCTAATGTGGATATTAACGAGGAGGACACTGAAAATCTTGTGGAGTCCATGAAGGACATGGCGGAGCAGATGAAGGGCGTTACCGAGCAGATAGCTCAGCTTCGCGAGACCACCGATGCTCTCAACAAGGTAAGCGAGGTGCTTCTCAATTCATACAAGGCCATTACGGACAACTCGGAATCCGTCTCGGCTTCCTCCAGCGGCTACGTGGAGCGTCTTGAAGACCTTAACCGCAACATCGGAGGGCTCAATACCATCTATGAGATACAGCTTAAGAGCATCAGTTCGCAGCTTGAAAGTATTGATCGCGTCAATCGCGGCCTGAAGGATATACGCGACATGTATGAGAAGTCTGCCAACGAGTCGAGCCGCTACTGCGAGGAGACCGAGCGCATGAGCCGCTATATGCGTCAGCTCAACAAGATCTACGAAAACATGATCACGGCTATGACCATGAATATGGCCAATCCGATGGCCGGTGTCGCGGGGCAGCAGCGGCAGAATCCTTTCGAGGAAAAATAATTGAGATTTTTTATTTCGAATTTAGAATGTTCCCAGTCACGGTCTGTACCGGTGTCCGAGCCTCGGTCCGGTCATGCTCAAGACTGAAGACTGAAGACTGAAGACTTAAATAATGGCAGGAGGAGGAAACAACGTAGCAAGAATGTCGCCAAGGCAGAGGATGATCAACCTTATGTATATCGTCCTCACCGCAATGCTTGCGCTCAACGTCTCAAGCGATGTGCTTAACGGTTTCAGCCAGGTACAGAACTCTCTGCATCGCACCAACGACAATCTTACTACAAAAAATAAAATACAGTTCGACTATCTGGCGGAGCTCTATGAAAAGAATCCGGCCAAGGCCGGACCCTGGTATGAGAAGGGGAATAAACTCCATCAGCATACCGGCGATCTTTATGGCCTGATCGAGGAGATCAAGACCGACATCGCCAGGAAAGCCGACGGAAAGAAGGGAGATTATTCCAATCTCATCAATCTGGATGACCTTGAGGCCGCCTCAGCCGTTCTGCTTGATCCTACTTCCAGGCGTGGGGAGAAACTTAGGGAGGCCATTGACGAATATCGCACTTATGTGACCGCACTTGTGCCGGATACTGTCAAAAGGCGTGTCATCAATGAGATGCTGTCTACCGATGCTTCGGATGTAAAGGGAGCCGTAGGTGAAGTGAAATGGGAGGAGAAACTCTTCGACAATATGCCTGCTATAGCTGCCGTCACGATGCTTACTAAGCTGCAGAATGATGTAAGCCAGGCCGAAAGCGAGGCCCTCTCAAACCTTATCACAAATGTTGATATCGGCGATGTTCGCGTCAACGAGCTCAATGCGTATGTGCTTCCGAATTCCAATATGGTGATGCGCGGAGGGAAGTATTCGGCAAGGATAGTTCTTGCGGCTATCGACACCACGATGCGTCCCGAAATATTTATCAACGGTCAGAAGCTTGGAAATCCGGACGGCCTGTATGAGTTCACTGCCGGTCAGACCGGCGCTCATGAATATTCCGGTTATCTCGAAGTGAAGAAAGGCGACGGAACGCTTGAAAAGCATGAGTTCAGGTCGCAGTATAATGTCATCGAACCGATGGCTACCATATCGCCGACGATGATGAATGTGCTTTATGCCGGCATTGACAACCCGATATCTATCTCTGTGCCCGGTGTGCCTATGACTGCCCTTACGGCTACCATGACCAACGGAGCGCTGACCCGGAGCGGCGATCATTGGATAGCACGTCCTACCAAAGTCGGGGAGAACGCCGTCATCAATGTCTCGGCTTCAGTAGACGGTCATAGCCAGAATGTAGGAAGCATGACATTCCGCATCCGTCAGCTTCCCGATCCAACGGCCTACATTACCGTTAAGGATGCTCAGGGTAATCCCTCGGTCTATAAGGGTGGACCGAAACGAATCAGCAAGTCTGCGCTCATGGCCTGCGAGGGCCTGTCAGCATCTGTCGATGACGGAATACTTGATGTCGCCTATACGGTCGTGTCATTCTCTACCGTATTCTTCGACTCGATGGGCAACGCTATTCCCGAAGTCAGCGACGGATCTAAGTTCTCTTCGAGACAGAAGGAACAGTTCCGGCGCCTCAAAAACGGCCAGCAGTTCTTCATCTCCGATGTAAAGGCGAAGGGTCCTGACGGCATCACACGTACCATATCTCCTATGCAGGTAGTGCTTAATTGATTATGTAACGGCGGTTTTCTATCCGCTGAAAAGATAAAAGAATATTATGTTGAAAGCTTTGAAGAAGATACTCCCCATGGCCGCCATCGCGGCGACTGTCCTTTCCATGACGGCGCAGGACACAGGCGTAGTGCGTCGCAGCGGCGCGTCCAAACGCGGTCAGAAGCAGGAGGAAACTTCCGGTCCTAAGATCACCGACAGGATGCAGGGGTTTTTCGACGGCTCGAAAACCCATGACGCGGACCTTGCGTATATGCGCGAGATCTACCGCCAGCTCGACCTGAAGAATGTGCCGGAAAACACTCCGCTCTATTTCCCGGAGGATGTGGTCGATGGTCAGCAGAACCTTTTCCGTATCATCCTCGGTCTTGTGGTAGACGGCAAGATCCCCGCTTATGAGTATCTTGACGGCCGGGAAGTTTTCACCGATCAGTATAAGGTGAAGGTCGGGGAGATGCTCGACAGATTCGACATAATGTATCAGCAGCAGGGTAATGGTGATCGTGCCGTATACACGATAGAAGAAGCCGATGTGCCGACAGGGCAGGCCCTGAAGTACTACATAATCGAGAAATGGGAGTTTGACCGGAGAAGCAACCGTATGAAGACCTTCGTGGAAGCGATATGTCCGGTACTGACTCGTTCCGATGACTTCGGGGGAACGGCCAACTATCCGATGTTCTGGGTCAAATTCGACCAGCTTCGGCCATACCTCGCTCAGCAGTACGTATTCCTTACCGATGACAACAATCTTCCGCAATATAGCCTTGACGATTACTTTAATCTCGGAATGTATAAGGGAGAGATATACAAGACTAAAAACCTGCGAAACCTCTCCATGGCTCAGATGTATCCTGACGAGGACGACCTGAAGCGCGCGCAGGACAGCATAGATACCCGTCTGCGTGAGTTCGGTAAGAACCTGTGGGTACCGACACGCGACGAATACCTTGCCATGCGTGAGGCTGAGGAGGAAGCTGCCGCTGCCAAGGAACTCGCCGCCGCAACCGGTGACTCTATTCCTGAACGCACTGTCGTTACTGCGGATGAGGAGAAACCGGTGGCTAAAACCCGTACTTCGAAAAGGGCCGGGCGAAAGAAATCGAGTGCTGCCTCGTCATCGAAGAAGAAGCCGAGTACTCCGAAGGTGTCACAGCCGAAATCATCTTCGAATGCTTCCAACTCAAGCGCGGCAAAGTCCGTGCGCCGTCGCAAACGTTGACATAAAAGCCGTTACTGCCTGATTCTGTCGGGATTGCCTTTTATTATCATTTCCGATACCGTATAATCCTCGTCTGTAGGCTCATGGCAGGTTCCTGGTATTCGGTCAGGAGAGAAAATACTCTTACCGAGACCTGAGTAGTCTACATCGAGATACCGGTATCTGCATCCCAGCAGTTCAACTATTGTCGGAAAGACATCAAGCTGTGTTGTCGTGATCGGTTCCTGTAGGCTCACAGGCGTGTTCATGATGATGAACGGGACATATTCATCATGCAGACTTTGGGAAATCAGGGAGGACCTTATCTCATGGTCTCCGAGAATGACAATTATGGATTCATCGAGTATTCCGTTGCTTTCAAGTCCGGAGAGAAACCTACCGAGATTTACGTCAAAATGATGCAGTCGCTCAAGGTATTCCCTGTCACGGCTGTCGGTGGTTGCCACGGGAAGAGTGTCGGAAGCCGGTGTCACCATAGGCGAGTCGTAAGGATCATGCATCGATATTGTGGTTATAAAGATATAAAAAGGGGATTTCAGTTTTGAAATCTCTTTTTTTGCGACATCCAGTATGATGCTGTCCTGATTAAGGCCTGACGGCGCCACATTATCTATCAGCGAATCGAATCCATAGCTTTTTGTAGTAAGCGAATGAAACCATAATCGTTTGCTTTCTCCTATGACTTCCAAAGATGAGTAAGGCAATGCCTTGGCAAGCGACGGGTAATCCTTCATTGCATAGTTATCTGCCAACGCTTCGTTTCTGAGAGGGAGCAGACCGGTGTTGTATATGAACTGGGCATCAGACGAGCGACCGTAATCGGCAAGCACCCTGCATCTGCTTGTTATGGATGCGGAGTCATTGACGATCTTAGTCAATGTGGGTATGATTTTGTCCGCTCCCTTCATTTCAATAACTTTGTATGGTAAGGACTCCACTATGATCATTATGAGATTCTTCCCCTTGCATGAGGCATGTAGGGAGTCGTTATGAAGAGCTACGTTATTGTTATATGCGGCTGATATGTGGCTCTTTATCCGAATCAGGTCCATCGGTGTCAGTTCCAAACCTATGTTCAGACGGCTTACAGCGCATTTCACAAGATATCCCGTGAAATTGTGCATCTCATAATTTCCAATCCATGTGCTTGTCTCTTTCGAGAAGACGGTTTCTGCGATTTCATTAAGGGAGGAAAGTTGTTTGTAAATACCGATTCTTCTGAAAACCCCGGCATAGGAGATTGCGGACGAAAGCACAAAAATGGTGAGAATTCCCAGTTTCCAGGATAACCTGATGGAGAAAGCTTTAACCCGTTTTTTTACAGTAATGATATATGACAGCGGCAGGAACGGCAATATAAGATATAGTATGTCATACCATTTTGCCGATGTGGTGGCGCCACGGATGACTGATGGATCGGATAGGGCCGCGTTGAAATAAGACGCCGGCTGGATCATATCATCGAAATTCCTGTAATATATTATGTTTGCCGCAAGCAGCAGGGATATTATGAAGGGGAGGGGAATATACAGGTATCTCCATTTCCCTTTAAGCAGCATGAAGGGTATCATGATCAGCGAACTGTCGGCGAGTGCTGAGCTTATCTTGAAAAGAATGGAGATATGGCCGATATGCAGCGACAGTCCGAAAAGAAGGAACAATAGAAAGAAGGTCAGGAAGAACACTGTCAGCAAGCGTTCTCCCGTGGAAATGCTTTTGAATGAGTATCTTAATTCCGAATTGATCATATCCTGCTGCAATTACCTGTTAGGATTGTATATTTATGTCTGTCTGTGTATCGTCCGGAGATTTAAGTTTCCGGCGGAGATTGACAATACCCCATATTAATGATGTGACGAAGACAATGCCCATCATTGAATATGAGATATAGGGATTGCTGATCAGGGAAGTAATAAAGCATGTGAGGGATATGGTGATTGCTATAGACATGGCCGTTAATGACTTCTGAGTGAAACGATAGTCATAAAGGCGTCTGTTGACAAAATAATATACTATGATGCAAATGGCATTGTCCGCCACGAAGGCGTATCCGAGTCCTATCAGTCCGAAGAGATAGAATCCTATACAGCTCAATGTGAATGTGAGGAAGTTGCCGAAAATACCCTCGAGATAGAAAAACACCTTTTTATTGTCTTTCGCAAACGTTATGTAAGCCATAGGCATATGAAGGGCCCTGAGCATGATTCCAAGGCCCATCCATCTCATAAGCGGCAGGATTGGATCGAATTCCTTGGTGAAGAGTATCTTAATCAGAATGGGAGCGGTAAGTATCAGCAGGCTTGAGGCCGGGGCTATAATCAGTGATACTATCTCCGACTGTCTGTTTACTATGGCGTGCATAAGGCTGTTGTTGCCTGCGGCTTTTGTCAGCCTTGGAAAATAATCCATAGCCATGGCCGTAAATACCATGCCGGAGTATTGTGCCGTAGCCGAGTTTGCGGCCTGATAGAGGCCCACGTCGCCATAGGAACCGAATGTACGGATAAACAGATTGATGCCGTATGTCATTGATGTCCCGATAAGATCGCTTGCCATAAGGATTATCCCCATTCCTATCATACGTCGGATGACAGGTATATGTTCCTCTCTCGAGAATCTGAAGGGGTCTGTCGTGACGGCCTTTCTGAGGGAAATGTAATAAAACACGAACATTGCGACGGAAAGAGCTATCATGGCGGGAACGATGCCTTTAGTCCCGTAAAGATAGTAAAGTGGCACTCCCACAAATAGACCTGTCAGGCCTCCTACTATAGAAGCCTTCGACAATCGCTTCACCTCATGCAGTCCCTGAAGCATGGAGAGGATCCCCGTCCCTGCAATGCCGAATGCCACCGCTGCGCCCAGCAGCATGAACTGCCATGACATATCTGAATTTCCGAAAGTCAGTCGGCTTAACGGGCTTGCAAACAGAATGCAGATCAATGCACCCAGAAGAGATGTGACCGTGAGAATCCTGAATGCCAGGCCGATGAATTGGGAGATGGATGTCCTGTCGTTGGAACTGTCGGCCATTTCCCTTACTATGGCGAGATTGAGACCGAGCGACGAGAATTTCTGAATCGTATTGGACGATGACGTGAAAAGTGCCGAGATACCCATACCTTCGGTTCCGAGCAGGACAGCAACACATTTGCCCCGGGCCCAGTTTATGAGTATCTGAAATACCTGGACGCCTCCGAACATGGAGGTGCCCTTAAGGATGCTTTTATATGAGTTCTCAGATGCCATTTTTCAGATTGATGACGGGATCCAGAATCTTAAGGGCTATTCTCGCCAATGGAACAGGAAGGCTCATAAGAGCCAGATAGCGGGGGCTGGCCTTACCTTTAAGCCTTGACAGATCGAGATATTCCATTGATGAGGAAATCCTTCTGACTGCTGATGACTTCTGTTGTCTCTTCAGGTCTGATCCGTTTATAAGCCGTAAAAGATCGATGGCCCTGTTGAATTTATTTTCAAGCGCTTTCAGATGCGTATGGGAGTTCTCTCCGAAAGTGCTGGCTGTCATGGAGATAAGACTGTCGCAGAGACGGAGCTTGCTGTCTATGATACGCGGTATGTTGACATTGGTGACGGAATCACTATTCTCACGATAGAAATAGCGGGCGTTGCACATGTATACGCTCTTGCACATGAAGAGAATCCATCGGGAAAGAAGTTCATCCACAAAGCTGGATTTCCTGTCTTCTGTCGAGATCATCTTGTCCGCTTCAATATATATATCGCGCCTCACCGCGAAGCCGGCCATAGGAATAGCCCATCGGCAGAGGGTATGCTCCACAAGATCCCTGCCTTTCCATGTCCGGGAAACATCGATATACTCTAAAGGAAGAATCTTGTAGGATGATGATTCCTTAAGTCTCCACATCTCGGGAATCACCATGTCCGCATTTGTCACTTCGATACTTTCCCGAAGCGTTTTCAGCAGGTCGTCAGACACTTTGTCGTCAGCGTCAATAGGCACTACATATTCACCCTTGGCGTGTCTGGCGGCGGTTATCCTCGGAGTATGCGGTCCACCGGAGTTTTTATCCGACCGGAATATGCTTATGCGCGGATCGGCCTTGCTGAAGGCTTCCGCCTTAGCCACAGAGTCATCGGAAGACACATCGTCTACTATTATGATCTCCCAGTCATGAAAATCCTGTCGGAGTATGTCGTTAAGGCAATCCTCGATATATGATCCTGCATTATAGACCGGGATTAAAATAGAGAAAAACGGCTTTCCGGATATTCCCGGTTCTTCATGTATGTCTTTTAAATCATTCATGGCAAGGATAATGTGATGAATAGTCCGGAGTCGGGAATACCCGGTTGTTTCGGGCCTTAAGTACTCCTTTTATCCAGTTTATGCAGTAAGATAAGGGCGACGGTACAAGATTCTTTCTCCAGAGGGGAATCTCACGCAAAGCATGAGCGATCATGCGTAATGGCCATTGACGCGGATGTAGACGGAGAAATACGGCCCCTTTCGTCTGAGGTCTTGACGCAAGCATCAGATTGCGTCCGGAAGTCGTAGTGCCGTTATGGCGCGCTATTGAAACTGGGACATACAGGCATTTAAGACCCTTATCGATGCAGTCATGGATAAAGATGTCTTCTTCTCCAGATGGGAATATGGCTCCGACTCCGAAATTTTCGTTAAACCATATGTATCCCTGCACGGATCTCCTGCGGAAAGCTATCTCGATCGAAGATATAAAATGTCTCATCCCTATTGCAGTGATGTCATAGCTGTGTTCAGGATAATGTTTAGAACGGGATTCTGAGTCATATCTGAACGTGATTATGTCTGTTCCGGGATTTTTGCCAAAAGCTTTTATCACTTCCTGAAGACCCTCCTCGGTGTAGTCCACATCATCATCGCTGATGAGCAAAAACGGCGCTGTCGCATGGGAGAGAGCCAGATTGCGATTGACTGAAAGCCCTTTTGAA
>JAIEBK010000039.1 GCA_029070945.1 Muribaculaceae bacterium | reverse complement strand
GTCTCGACCGCACCGTTGGCTTCCATCACGAGGATATAGAGTCCGGAACCGAGGCGGAGCGTCTGCCTTGCGGCTTCAGCGGCTTCAGCCTTGGTAGTCTCGATGCTTCCGATGCATATGCCTGTTACGTCAAACACCTTGCATACGACCGGTTCGCTTGCTCCGATCATGCTTACTCCGTTGCCTTCCACGACTTTCAGTATTCCGCTTGCATCCTTAAGGCCGGTGAAGTCCCATTCAAGACCTTCCGGGAGCTGGGGAAGTTCGATAGCCGGCGTTCCGGCGAAGCTTCCGGTCTTCCATAGCTGGAACTGATCTCCGGCTGCCGGAGTGTAGTCAGCGTTCATCGTTACCTTCACGTTGCCGTCGATCCTCAGCGTTCCCTTTACGTCAAGGTAGGAGCAGTCGTTACCTTTTCCTGCCATGCGCAGATAGAGGCTCAGTGTGGCTCCGTTGTTTATGGTCACATTGCCGGTGGAGAAGATCGGTCCGTAATGGTGGGTGTTCGAGGTAGAGTAAGTACCCGGCTCGAGGATACCGTTGCCTGAAACAGTGAGGTCGGCTACAGTGCCGCGTCCTCTGAGGAGTCCTTCGCCTTCGATTGAGAGGGGTGCGCTAAGGAAAGTCGTATTGTAAGGTGACTTCGTTGCGTTGAGCGATAATGTGCCGTCCTTTACGGTCAGGCCGTTGATTCCTGACATGAGTTTGTTCATTATCATGTCGCACTTGCCTGTCTTCACAAGTCTCGGGTTTCCTTCGAACTTGCCTGAGAAGTTAATGGCTTTGTTATCGTTTCCGATAGTAAGCGTTCCCGTGCCGCTGTATGTGCCTGATCCCTTGATGTTTCCGAGGGCCATGTTATAACTCTGGGCACGGAAGGTGACGCCCGACGAGATATTGAGGGTTGCCTTAGGCATGCCGTAGTTGTTGTCCCATTTGAAGTCGGGGTCATAGGCTCCTCTCTTATAGTAGTTTGCCACGAGTTCACCCTCGAAATCCGACCAGTTGCCGGTAAGATCGCAGCGGACACCTGCGGCATATAGGGAGAATGTACCTGCTCCGGTCAGTTTTCCGGTGTATGTGCAGCGTGAGTCAAGATAGAGAGAGCCGCTGTTGCCGGCAGCCACATAGTAGTTGGTGGGGTTGCTGCTGTAGGTATACATGCTTTCCGGATCCCAGAGGGCACCTTTCACGAATTCTACCGTACCGGGAAGTGAAATGACATTGTTTACCTCTGACGCATTCACTCTTCCTTCTTCGATCACCAGTCTGTTCATAGTGTTGTTTCCGGCGAGTTCAAGTGTGCCTTTGCCACGTTTGTAGAACCTCTGGCCTAATCCGCTGGCTGATATGCCGTTGGTTAATGTAAGTGTCACTCCGTCGTTGACCTCTATCGCGGCATGACCGCTTGGCATCAAGATCCTCTGTCCGAGTGTGCCGGTAGTGTTGACTGCCAGTATAGCTCCGTTTTTGATAGTGATTCGGGTGTTCACGTCTGAGAGTGCTCCGAGGTCATTGCCGATATTGTTGGCGAATACGCCGGCTGTCAGTTTGCCTGCATTGATGAATGTGCCGCCGGTATAGCTGTTGATATTGTTGATCGTGAGGTTGCCGGTGCCTTCTTTCACAAGTTTAGCCTCGCCTACTATCTGTCCTTCTCCTGAAAGAGTATAGTTCTTTTCGCTGTTGTTGAAGGTCACGCTTGCCGGCTGTAGGCGTCCGGAGATTACTACGTCGGTGTTTGCCGCCGAGTCATCGAAGATAACGTTGTCGCCGGGTACGAATACGTCAGCGTTACCGTTGTCTGCGTTGGTGAAGGCTGCCGACTCGCCGAGGTCCCAGAGTCCGTTCTCGACTCCTGCCCATGTCTTGGTGCCTGCTTCGTAGGCGGAAAGGTCTACGTAGAGTTTACCGTTCTCATATGCGAGTTCCTTCTTCATGTCCTCGATTCCAAGGATGATGAGGTCGGAAAGGTCGCCCTCTATCGCTCCGATTTCTCCTATAAGGTAGCGTCCCTGGGGTAGGGTGGCGGATCCGGCTGCAGGATGAGCTGCAAAGCGGATGATCGGCTGCAGGTATTCAGGACCGTTGGTCCAGTCTTTCTTCTCAATGGTGAGTTTGGATGCGTTGAGACGGTCCATGGTTTCATCCGCGAAGACGTCCAGTTCCACGATCGAGCCGAATCCGAGTTTCACGTCGCCGGCATTCAGCGATCCTGCCTCTGTGTCGCTTCCGAGTTTCAGCACCGATGCGTATTTCATGTCCAGACCCTTCGGAAGTGAAAGTCCGGAAGTCTCGATGACACCAAAGCGGTTGAGCCATACGGGGCTGTTGGTCAGCTCTCCGTCGAAGACGAATGTGCCGGCCCATATTTCAGTCTTTCCGGTGTAGTCGTGTTTGCCGGAAGGCATTACGAGTCGGCCGTCGCCCTGCTTCACAAGTTTCATATCTCCGCCGAACGTTCCGGCTGAGATGGTATGGGTATAGGTCTTTGTCGTGATGTTGTTATTGTTATTGTGACCCTCTACCCATGTCGGTGTATTGATTGTCAGTACAGCAGGCATCACTCCGGTGGCTGCGGAGAGGGTCATGTCGTTGGTCTCGCACACTATCACGTGCTTGCCGTTGAGAGAGGCGTCGATGGTGCCGTTGTTGGCCACTTCGGTTCTTCCCTTCATTGTCAGCGGAGCCGGGGGCACGGTGATATCCTCGAAGCTGCTGAGCCAGAAGCTTACGTGGGGAGGCTGGTTGTAGCCGCACATCTGCCAGTTCATGGCGTTACGGTACTGATGGTCATACCAGAGCGAGTAGATGCGGTGTTCAGTCGGTATATCGGTGGAGTAGATGCGGATGTTGTTGTCGCCATCGCGCATGATATATTCCTCGCGCCAGTCGCCGAGAATATCGCCCTGGAAGCTGGG
>JAIEBK010000038.1 GCA_029070945.1 Muribaculaceae bacterium | reverse complement strand
AAAAAACATCATGCTCCATATTAACCTTTTAACCTGATAACCTCATAACCATCAACTTTCACTTGCGAAAGTTGAGTAAAGTAAAATACTGCTATTTCAAATCGTTTGGCTATGAAATCAATATCTAAAGAAGACAATATTTCTACCAGATTAATCAAGGATATTAAAACCATTCTTGATTCAGCTCGTGGTCAAGCTGCAACGGCGGTAAATACGGCGATGCTTAATGCCTATTGGAAAATTGGCGAACGTATTGTCATGGAAGAACAAGGCGGAAAATTGCGGGCCGAATATGGTACCGCTTCCCTGAAAGAGCTATCTGAACAACTCACTCGTGAATTAGGGAAAGGATTCAGTCCGCGAAATCTTCGAAATTACAGGCAGTTTTTTATCCTCTTTCCCGATTGGGCGATTTGGAACGCGCGCGTTCCAAATCTGACATGGACACATATACGCACACTCTTGCGTGTTAATGACAAAAATGCCCGGGAATGGTATCTTAATGAGGCCTCTTCTCAAATGTGATCTTCCCGGACACTCGACCGCAATGTTTCAACCCAATATTATTACCGTTTGCTCGCATCTTCCAACACCGAGGAAGTAAAGAAAGAAATGGAGATTATAACATCAGGAAAAGAATATAGCAATATTTCACCTGCTATGTTTCTTAAATCTCCATATGTTACAGAATTTCTCGGTATATCTAAAGATCAGAAGTATACAGAAAAAGAACTTGAAACCGCTCTAATTGATCATTTGCAACAGTTTATAATGGAACTGGGTAAAGGTTTTGCTTTCGTAGAACGTCAGCAACATATCGTCACAGAGACTGACGATTACTATATTGATCTTGTATTTTATAACTACATATTGAAATGCTTTGTGCTGATTGATCTTAAGACTAATAAGATAACACATCAGGACGTGGGTCAGATGGATATGTACGTAAGAATGTATGATGACCTGAAACGTACGGAAGGAGATAATCCTACATTGGGCATTGTTTTATGTTCTGAAACAGATCAGGATATTGCAAAATATTCAGTGCTTAACGGTAACAAGCAGCTTTTCGCATCTAAATACCTGACACTTCTGCCCTCCGAACAAGAGCTTCGACAGGAAATTGAAGTTCAAAAGGCTTTATTTTATCTTCAACATAAAGGTGCACAAGCTGAAAACGTATAATAACCAGCTATACATGTAGTTTTGAACCACAGATACTCAGAGCCGAAATTATAAAAGACTATACCGTATCTGAACTGACCCCCAAAAGTTAGACAAAAAACTTTTGGGGTGCAGTTCATTTTGACACACTCTCCCTTCCCATCAATATATTACATAAATTTCTCGGCAAGTGCCGCTGCCTGAGAGCATCCGTCGGTCTTCGCGATATCCCCCTCAACGAATACACCTGGAACGAGCACCTCCCCTACTATATTCCATTTAAGTAAGGCGGCTGTACGCTCCATCGGAATCCTGACACCATCCATTACCGACGGATCATGTTCTTCGCAACAGCAGATGAGGCCCATCTTCTTACCCTGAATCGGTTTCTCCGCTACACAGAACGAGAACAGTCTGTCGATAACTCCTTTGATCTGTGCCGGAATTGAGTACCAATATACCGGCATTGCGAACACCACCGCATCAGCATCAAGAATATGAGGTGCGATGATATTGAAATCATCGTCAAACGAACAGGCCTTTCCCGTCTTGAAACAAGTCATACACGCATGACATCCTCCAATCTTCATCATCGCCGCGTCAAAACGCATCACTTTATGTCCTTTCGCTTCCGCTGCCTTAATAAAGGCTTCTACCATTGCAAGGGTATTACCTTTCCTGCGAGGACTGCCGGTAATTACTGTTATTTTCATTTGCTGATAGTGTCGGAATTCTGGTTGTAGGCCTTTGCAACGCATTTCCATTCGCCGTTAAGTTTAAGGAGAAGGAGGAAGTCAGTGAAATCGATGCTACCGCCCCAGCCCTCTTCAAGTACGCGCACTACCGCTACAGTCTCCTCGACAGCCAACACGTCAATCCTTGCCTTAAAATCCTCGCCGGCACCGACAGTATCTACATTGTGATAAAACTGCTCGATAGAACCACGCTCAACAGTCCCGTTAAGGATACCGAAAAGAACAGCATCATCCGTGAAAAGGGTCTTCGCATACTCACTGTTGCCCTGGGCAACGCTCTTTACAAACTTCTCGGCAGCCTTGGCCACCGCGTCGTATTCCTTGATCTCGTCTCTCATATCTTTTATATTTTAAGTTTCGTACATTCAACTTAAGGCTAAGGGGGTTAAAGGTTAAGGGGTTAAATCAACTTTTGATAGAATAAAAGTTTAACTTATGATTTTCTGAATGCAAAATTATAATAGTAATTGCGTAAAAACAAGTACCGAAAAATTATTCATATACCGAAAAATTTTTCGGTACTTGTAAATTAGCGCGTTATTAACTAACTTTGCAATCAGGAATAAAACCAATTAGCTTCGGCAAGTGAAAATTGAGTTTTTCCAACCTTATAACCTTTTTACCTCTAAACCTTAATATGGCATACGAAAAGAAGATACCGGTAGATCTGGACTGCCCGCTTCGCCTCACAATGAGCCTCATAGAGTCGAAATGGAAATCATGTATCCTCGATGAACTGAGAAGCGGTGAGCCCCAGCGTCCAAGTGAAATCCATAAATGTCTCCCTGAAGCCGCGCCCAGGGTTCTCGACATTCAGCTTAAGGAAATGGTAGAGGATGGTCTTGTGGAAAAGACCATCTATCCGGAGCTTCCGCCACGCTCCGAATACAGGATCACGGAACTCGGATTATCTCTCATTCCCATAATCGATCGGATGCTGCAGTGGGGAACGGAACATTTTGACATCTTCGAACGCAAATATGGGAAAAAATAAACCCTTGCGTTTCCAATCACTCTACGTCCTTAGCGTGAAGCTGCACTACATCAGGGATAAATTATGAAATCTCCCTGAAAATTATTAATTTTGTATCCGATTTTGAGATTCTAAAGGATACAGGTAAAAATGAAGATTACAAAGGA
>JAIEBK010000037.1 GCA_029070945.1 Muribaculaceae bacterium | reverse complement strand
TTTTTTCTCAAAATAATTTGCATGTCAGAAAAAAAATCATTAACTTTGCGCTCTGAATAAGAAGAGTGCCTTTCGCGCGCTCATTCTTAACGTGTAAATATAGAAACATCAACATAGAAATGGCATCAACCAATCAGACTCCCGAGCAGCCCGATCAGCTCGAATCGATCAACAACAGGCTGACTGATCTCGGACGTAACATAGAGACCAACAAGAAAGCAATGGGTATCGCGATGGGTGCGATCCTCGTAGTGGCGTGTCTCACTTTCGCATGGCTTTATCTTTATAAGGTTCCAAACGACAACAAGGCGATGGAAGCATACAACAAGGTGGAACTCTCTGCCATGGGCAATGACTCCATAGCTGCGGCGCAATATAAGAAGGTGGCCGACGAATACGGCAGCACCGCCGCCGGCAAGCTCGCTTCCCTCTCCGCAGCCCAGACCCTATATAACTCCGGTAAATATGAGGAGGCTGCAAAATACCTCAAGAAATTCAGCTCGAAAGACAAGGTGCTCGATGCAAACGCTCAGATTCTTCTCGGTGACTGCTACGTAAACCTTAAGAAATATGACGATGCCCTATCTGCTTTCAAACACGCTGTAGATAAAGGCAAAGGCAATCCGCAGATCGCTCCCCGCGCACTTCTCAAGCAGGCGGTGGTCTACGACGAGCAGAAGAAATATGGCGACGCTCTCAAATGCTATGAGACCATCAAGAGCGACTATCCTCAGTTCGCTCTCGGCAACGGTCTCTCCATCGACTCTTACATCGAGCGCGAGAAAGCCCGCCTCTAAAAATAATTGATCATTAATCATTGATAATTGATCATTGCCAAAATCGCCCCATAAAATAATAAAACATACCTGCTTATTTTATGAAAGGGAAGTTCGCTGCTGCGGCCTTCCCTTTTTATATTTTTAACATTTTATTTTCTTGTAATTTAAAATAATTTTTATACTTTTGTGAATTAATCGGCAATTATTTAGCGAAATATGCCCGGATGTATTCATTTTCTGATGCCTCGGTTAAGGATTTTGTATTGTAATCATCCGCTTGTTTTTATATGTAAGCCGAGTGGCTATGTCTACTGATCAATCTAAAGAAAATATAATAAAATGATGAAAATTAGATATTTAATAGCTTCCATCGCAGTCTCTGCGGTTGCTTCGGTCAATGCTGCAACCCCCTTGGACTACGGTGAGATGCAGCCTGGAGTCGTATATGAATATCAGGATATGGTTCCTGTCATGGGCTATTATACTCCTTCCGAGTCCGGGGTGATGCGCACTTATTCCACGGGTGAGGAAATTTCTGTCTATGAAGATGCCGCTCATGAGAATGAGATCGCTTCCTCACAGAGTTACTATAGTGCTGATGGTGAGAAGGTGCGTATATATTCGGTGATGGCCGGAAAGCCGGTCTATTTCTATAATGCGTTCCCGATTGCCGGAGGTAAGTTCAGGTTTACTGTCGGAAAGGAAGAAATAAAGTTATCCACGATGTCTCCCGCCATAGGGAATACTCCGGTATCACTAAGTGTAAACTACGACGCGACCGCTGTCTTCAGTATTCCTGTCAAATGCACTAAGTGCACCATTGAGGTCAATGGCGAGAAAGCGGAGATTACTCCCGGTGTCATCGACTCGACGATCTCGGTCAATTGGTTCAATACCCTTAGGGAATGGTATAGGGCCGGGAAGATCAACGGTGGCGATGTGCTGACGCTTACCATTACAGGTATCCGTGATGTGAACGACTCCAGCAACCGTCCAAACTTCGGTGACGGTGCCGGTAAGCTTGTGGTAAGATACATCATGGCGCCCCGTCCCGTAGAGCTTATCCGTGAGATCGGAACTCCCGCCAGCGGAATGACTGATTTCCTCACTTATTATCTCCCCGGAAGTGATGAAGGCAAGGTAAGCCTTATCTTCAGTGGAGACCTTGATCCGAATTGTCATCCTGACGCCCAACTTACATACGGCGATGCTGATAATATCGAGGTCGGAATGTATTTCGAGCATCCTCCGGTCCTGATTGACGGTAATATGCTCACCGTGGATCTTCAGGGCGTATCCCGTTTCCCCGATCAGATGATTCCCGGTCTTCCGGCTCAGAATAATATCGATCTTGTTGTTTCGAAGATCAGGAGTGCCGACGGTCAGTATGTGCTGACAGGCCAGATGGCGAATCCATATTCATTCGGATATAGCTACAGACTGAAAAGTATGGTCTATAGCATCGCCGCAGATTGGGTCCCCGTGGCCGGAAGCGCGCTCGAAGAGGGTTCTGAGATGGAGATATGGGTGCTCAACGGACATAAGATCATTTTTGACTCAGTCGATTTCACATATATGAAGAATGGTGTCCCTGCTGTTATGAGTGTGCCTTACTCCGCTCTTACTGTTGAAAAAGACGAGTATTATGACGATGCGCTTCTCTTCTATCTGAAGGCTCCTGCTATCGATGCCGATCCTGACTCGGAGATCACTGTTGCGTTCGGTGGCCTTAAGTGTGCCGATGGTCTTGACCATAGCTCCGACATATTTGTAAGATATAAGTCTGCTGTTTCCGGGGTGTCGGCTGTCGAGGCCGTGGATGGCGATGCTGTCTTATATGATCTTACAGGACGTCGGGTTGCTTCTCCATCGAAAGGTATATACATCCGAGATGGTAAGAAGATCATTGTAAAGTGACCGTTATGTAGGTCGGGAGTGCCTTTGAAAACCGTTTGGTAGGGACGCACGGCCCGTGCGTCCGCCAGCCGCGGAGCTTGAAAATATTCAGACATTGGAGTTCAATATTTTTATACTAACCATTTATTAACAAAAGCTTATGAAGAAATTCATTACTCTCGTGGCTGCTGTTGCGATGACCGTCACAGTAAACGCGGAATCTCTGACTGCAAGTTTCGGTTCCGCCAATGCCATAGAAAAGGACACTCCTGTTCCTTGCGCAGGCTTCACAGTTCCGGCAGACTATAATCCGGGAGGAACCTCTAAGGTTAACGTCTACAACAAAGATAAGGGCCTGAAAGTACGTGTAAACAAGGGTGCCGACAGCAACGAACTGATGCTTTCCGTCAACGAAGGTTATATAATCACCGATCTGACAATGGGCATGGTTGTAAACGATGGTAGCAGCACCTTCTCTCTGTCTGGCATTTCTGTTGATGGTACCGCTCTTTCAGACTTTACATCTGTAGCACTCCCTAATACTGGTAATGCTAATGGAGCTGCAGTGGTAAATCTCACTGGCATCAAGGCCTCTGACAATATTGTCTTTACATATGATTTTGAAGGCTATGAGGGTAAGAACAAGCAGGTGTTTATTGCCGGCTCGGTCACATATGAAGAAGCTCCTGCCGCTGCAGTCTTTGAGTGGGAGCCTTTTATTTCGCAGCCGATGTCATCCGCTGACGTTACCCAGGCCTGGCAGCTTGAGACCTTGGTAATCAATGCCTCCGCAGGTCTTGAACCTACCGACGTGAAGCCTGTATGGATCGATGAGGACGGTAACGAGATCTTCGGATCTTATTCTTCTTTCAGCGATCCGTCTTGGGGTCAATACAACTATGATTTCAACTTCTCGGAGTTCAAGTCCAACGGTGAGTACACTCTTAAGTTGCCTGAAGGGCTGTTAAAGAATGCCGAAGGTGAACTCAGCGCCGCTAAGGAGTATTATTATTCGGTTAATATTGAACAGCTTGCCGGTGCTATGTTCGACGACTTCGAGGTCCTCTCGATTACTCCCGACCTTTCACAGCCGCAGGCTATATGGACTGATCAGGTCATTACCATCAATACCAATCACAATGCGGCGATCGGATATACTGTAATGAACATCTACGATAAGAGTGGCGAAGAAGGCAACAATGGCGTAGTTTTCTCAAATAATTACTCTACAGGACGTGTTCTTGGAGATGCTGCTCCTATCACATGGGAGATAACCGGTTCCTATAAGTTCCTTGAAGACCATGTCTACAGTGCCGAAATTACATTCTATAATGGCACTAATGACTGGGATGAGGAAGGCAACCAGACTCCTGTGGTGGCTAAGGCTACATACGAGTTCACCGGTAAGGTGGAAGGCTTCAAATATTCCGACATTACTCTTGTGGACATCTATCCGGCCCCCGAGGCCTTCACCATCAGCGAGGCTTCTGACGCTGTCTTCACCTATACTTTCTCCGGTCCGGTGAATGTGTATAAGGTTGTTACTCCTAAAGGCCAGAATGGTAACGAAGTGTATCCGTCGTCTTGCTTCAAGTCAAATGAGGACAAGACTGTATGGACTATCGACCTTTCTGAAAACTCATATGTAAAGTCAATTGATTCTGAGCTTACTCTTCAGCTTTATGCACGTGATCTTGACGGCAACCAGGTGAAAGGTAATTATGGTGAGGAGAGCTCTGCTTGCTATGAGTTTAACTGGTCTTGCGATATAGGTGGTAAGGCTGTTGTCGTGGTTACTCCGGCAAAAGGTGAGACTCTTGACCGTCTTACTGAAGTTGTAGTGAAGTCTGAGAACGGCGAAGCTATGACATGGTCGAATGTAGGTCAGATCACTGTCCAGACCATCGGTGGTAGGGCTCAGACTATCGCGACTCTTGTTTATGAGCGTCCGGAGGGTGCTCAGGATGACTCTGCTACTGAATTCCGCTTTACAAAATGGGTTCTTGAGGGTGAATGGTCAGGCGAGCCGATTGATCTTATTGCGGAAGGCTCTTATGTTATCAACGTAAGCTCCGGATGCTTTGTGTTCGGTGAGCAGTTCTCTGCTGTCAACAGCCGTGCCCTTGAGTCCGGATTCTCCATCACAGGTGTCTTTGAGACTCCTGGACCCGGTATCGACCCCGCAGAGCAGGAAACGTTCTATTTCGACAGAGTGGAGCCCTCTACCGACGAGACGCTCGCTTCCCTATCCAATATCCAGCTCTGGTATCCCGAGACAGTGGCTTGCGAGGAATTTACAGTCAACGTCTACAACGTTGCCGATCAGTCGCTCGTGACTACAGGAAAAGGCCTGTATAGCTGGGATGATTGGAATCTTATAAATATTGAACTGATGCAGCCCGTTACAGAGGACGGTACCTATGAGGTAGTGATACCTGCACGTGTTATCTATACTGAAGGCTATGAAGAGGGCGTGGCAGGTATCTGCAACCCCGAAATCAAGCTCGAATACATTGTAGGTCAAGGCACAGGCGTAAACACTGTAGCTGGTGCTTTCGCGAGCGACGTATATGACCTTAACGGACGTCTCGTGCTCAGCAATGCTACATCCGCATCCGTTAAGTCCCTCCCGAAGGGTATCTACGTGGCCGGTGGCCGCAAGGTAGTGGTTAAGTAATTTTGACTTA
>JAIEBK010000036.1:9570-44387 GCA_029070945.1 Muribaculaceae bacterium | reverse complement strand
TGATTGAGTGCATCGCACATTATTCCATACAGGCTGTCGGTGGGGATTATCCATATTTCTCCTGCCTTGAGGCGCTCAGCAATCTGTTCCGCCTGTTTATCCGAAGGAGAGTCGTTCCATATCTTGATTGATTTCATGGTATTGATGGTTTTAAATGCAAATTTACTCAAATTTTTGATAATATCTAAGGATTCCAAGCGTTTTTTCTTAGAGTTCACAATTAATTCTGAAAAAATTCTCAATTCGAATAAAATGAAAATTGGCATATTGGCTGCCATGGATAAGGAAGTGGCGCTTCTGATTCCTCTTCTTAAGAATATGGAAGAGGTTGCTATGGATTCCCGCAAGGCTTATATCGGGAAGATTGGAAAGCATGATGTGTGTGTGATGAAGTGCGGTATCGGAAAAGTCAGTTCAGCATTGAACGCCTATAGGATGATCGAGTATTTCCATCCTGACATTGTCATCAATTCCGGCGTTGCCGGTGGAGCTGATGCTACGATGAAGGTGGGTTCGGTTCTTGTGGCTACAGAAGCGGCATATCATGATGTATGGTGTGGTCCGGGTACTGAATGGGGGCATATGGACGGTCTTCCTGCCCGTTTCGCTATGGATGAGAATGTAATCGCGACATGCCGTAAGACAGCCTCTCCCGACGTACGTTTCGGACTGATCTGTTCCGGCGACCGGTTCATAAGCAAGGTAGAGGAGGTGGATTTCATCAAGGACGTGTATCCCGATGCTTTAGCTTGCGATATGGAGTCGGCCTCTATCGCGCATGCTTGTCATGATTGCGGAGTGCCCTTTGCTGTGGTAAGGGTTGTGAGTGACACTCCGGGTCAGGCTGATAATATATCGCAATATAAGAATTTCTGGAGCGAGGCTCCTGAAAAGACGTTTAATGAAGTAAGATCGATAATAGAATCATTAGACTGATGAGTTCTGAGAGATTGAATCGGCTGAAGCCGTTCATGCTTCCGATCGCAATGCTCGGTGGAATCCTGTTCTATCCCTGGATGGGATACGTACAGTTCCTTTCTCCATATCTGATTTTTACGATGCTCTTCATCACCTATTGCCGTCTTGATTTTCGCCATATATCGCTCGGACGGTTTCAGTGGGTGCTCCTCGGAGTTCAGATGCTGATTGCGGCGATCTCATATTTCTTGCTCGCATGGGCAAATCATACTGTTGCGGAGGGAGTATTCATATGTGTATTCATTCCTACGGCTACCGCAGCTCCGGTGATCTGCGCCATGCTCGGAGGCAGTCTGCCGAAACTGGCTACCTATTCCTTGCTGTGTAATGTTTTCGTGGCGATTGTCGGTCCATTCGTGCTTGCCCTGGTGGGAGATACGGAATATGGATTTCTTGAATCGTTTCTGATGATCCTCCGAATGGTGATGCCTCTTCTTTTAGGTCCGATATTAGCCTCGTTGCTGATCAGAAAGGGCCTCCCAAAGTTTCATGAGAATGTCAAGTCTCATCAGTCCATATCCTTCTATCTGTGGGCTGTGTCGCTTTTCATAATAGTAGGAGGATGCGTGAGCTTCATAATCAGTCATTACCGTCAGGAAGATCTGTGGACCATGATCTGGCTTGCTGTCGGTGCTCTTGCAGTGTGTCTGATTCAGTTCAAGATCGGGCGAATGGTAGGACGTCGCTTTGGTGATCCTGTGTCGGGAGGTCAGGGTATGGGGCAGAAGAACACTGTGCTTGCGGTCTGGATAGCTCTCGCATACATGAATCCAGTAGCATCCATAGCTCCAGCTTCCTACATAGCCTGGCAGAACATCATCAATTCCTGGCAGATCATGCGCCATAAATCCTCAGCTGACTTTAAACCTTAATAATGTGGTGATTGTTTCAATTGCAAACGATTAACCCATTTGAACTATGAACAACACACTTCCTGCGGCTAAGAAGAGCCGCGTTTCCGCTATGATCTGGGGCAATATTCTTGCATTGTCCGCCGCCATATGCTGGGGCCTTAACGATCCGGCCAACAAAGCCCTTATTCCTGACTGGATTTCCGCTTCAGGAGTGGCTCTTGCCCGAATATTCGGAGCCACGGTCATTATATGGATTCTGTCACTATTCGTAAAGAAGGAAAAGATACAGCACGGCGACTGGAAGCTTTTGTGGGCCTCGGCACTCATGATGCTCGGATTCGTCTATGTATTTTCTCTCGCCTTCAATACAGCGTCGCCTATTGATATAGCCATTATCCTTACATTCCAGCCGATACTTGTAGTAGTGATCAATGCCATATTCAAGCATGAGCATGTCTCTATGCTTGAGATTGTCGGTATGGTGGTCGCTCTTGGCGGTGCGATCATGGTGATCCTGAGTGGAGGAAAAGTCGATTCCGGACGTTTGATCGGTGACGTTTACGCAGTGGTATGTGCCGTCACATATGCCATCTATCTCGTGATACTCGAAGGCCCGTCAAAACGATATGGCACTATAAGCCTCATGAAGTGGGTGTTCCTTTTCACAGCGATACTCGCCTCTCCGCTTATTTTCACGATGCACACCGACATGCCGATATTCACTCATGCCAAAGCAATGCCATGGTTAATACTCGGTTTTATAGTTCTATTCCCTACGGTCTACTGTTATCTTGTAACTCCTCCGGCCATCAAGATGGTGGGGAGTGAGGTACTTGCTTTCTATCAGTATCTCGTCCCGGTGATAACGACGGTAGTTGCCATCGCTGCAAAGATGGACTCGTTCCATTGGTATCAGCCCGTCTCTTTCGTCATAATAGTAGCCGGCGTCATCCTCGTCAATTACGCCAAAGCCAAAAGACACTAAGGTAACGACTTAAGCATAGTTGCCAGTACTGTCTGATCATTATTACATCTGTTGAAAAGTAAATAGAAAAATAAAATATATAGAAAAAATAGGAATAATCGATTCTTTTTATTAATTTTGCATTTGCAGACCGCACTGCGGAAGCCCGGTCTGGGCCACGCGGGAGGGATGATGGATTGCTGAAAATTGTCGCAATCCTCTGCAAATGACATATGGAAGCGTTTACTTGACGCTCTTTCTTGACACTACGAAATCTGGTAAATTTCTATCTCAGTCAAGAATGAGACAACGGTAGATGCCTGTAAGGGATGTATACATTCCGTTGCGGCGGCGCGAGAGCGTCGCACTGTGGCGTTGCTATACATAATCCTGCGTGAGGCTTCTGCGTTGTCTGTTCTACTGAGATGGGCAGTACCAGAGCCTCGTAGTGTGGGACAGACAACAGAGTATTGGCTCTCACGCTTTTATTTTTTACCCAATGCCAACCATGCGAGCCGGGAGGCCTTTGAATTTTGAATGAAATATTATTCCTTTTAATAAACTAATACTTGATGCCATAACTCCCTTTGTTGGAGCAATATGTTAATTTCAAACCATAAAACGAAATCCACATCAGAATCATCATATGACCGGAGTTTTTTTCAGACGGCTATTCTCATACGCCATAATAATATTTTTTATATCGCTCGCTACTACATTGTCGGCCTATAGTGCTGACATGCTTGTCCGTGATTTCAAGTTGCTTCCGACCGACCAGACCGCTATCAACAGCACGACGATGAAGAAAGATCAGAACGGAAATACTGCTGCTCTCATCAAAATCTATACAAACCTTAATGAGAATCAGACATATTTCGACAATGGAGTAATGGGAATAGTGGCAAGGGAAAATAAACCGGGCCAGATATGGCTCTATATTCCCGCACGTTCCCAATCAATACAGATCACCAATCGCAACTACTCACCATTGAGATATGCGTTTGGAGAAGAGATCCAAGCTGGCAAGACTTATTCCATGCAACTCACGACTGAAGGAAAGGTAGTCAATCTTGTTGCAAGTGTTCGTTATGCTTCCATATATGTAGATGGGGACTCAGTCGGTGTCAGTCCCCACGAGATTTACTTAGGATATGGAGAGCATGAAGTGCGTGCTCAGCAGGGAATGATGCTCTATAGGGATATAATAAACGTTACACAGTCTGGCCCATCACGTTTCGAACTCCCGATGGAGGATGAGAGCAGGAAATATTCAGATGTGACTGTCACAGTTCCAGGTAATGCCGACATCTATTTCGATGGTAATAAGGTCGGAGTAGGAGAATGGTCGCGCCGACTGCTTGGAGGAACTTATTCCATTGAAATAAAGAAGGAGAACTGCGAACCTCAGATAGTTAGCTTCATTGCTACAGCCGGGAAGCCGACGTTTGTGGAATGTCCGGCACCGGTTCCTTACCGTGGATATCTTTCAATCGAAGTTAATCCGGCTTCCGGAACCAAGATATCTGAAGGAGACACGATAGTGGCAGAGAACCGTCTGAGTAAACTCCTTCCTATAGGTACACGCACCTATGTTTTCCAAAAGAAAGGTTATGAACCCATCAGACGGACATTCCGTGTGGTGGCTAATACTGAGACGGTTGATACCGTCATTCTACAGAGAATTCAGTATATCAGACCTAATTCCGTCTACGGTGACCTTACTATCACGTATGGTCCGGCTTATGGGGGCACTGCAAGGATTGGAGGATTCTGTAGCAATATCAACCTTGAATTTGGGTATACACTTGGATTCGGTCGTAGCGGTGAGGTATATTGGTATGATAACGATGCTTCGGGATCTTATGAGGACAGCTGCACATATACTATGGATGAGCTAACGGCAAAAGCCGGATATCAGTTCAGCTTCCTAAACCGTCTTGGCCTGACACCGCGCGTAGGATACATGATGCAGCGCCTTCGTGGTGGCAGCCACGGTAACGGAGCGATGTGTCATGATATTACGGTAGGAGCCCGTCTGATATTCAAGCCAATACCTTTTTTCGGTATCTTTATTGAGCCTGAATATGCTGTTCCGGTAGTAGTCAACCAACTCTTTTCCGACATTTCCTCGCACGGTGGATTTTCAAAGGGTGGTTTTTATATTAGCGCGGGACTTTCTTTCAGCTTCAGTCTCTAAACGATTAATTTTCCATAACATATTATGAACAAACTGACAAACATCACTATCTGTTTTTATGCTCTTTTGGCTTTCACGGGATGTGATACGGCTGAGGATGAGTTTACCGTCGGTGACAAGCCAAAGGAAAACGAGATATTAAACCTCAGCCTGAGCCAGCTTTCCTTTAAGCCTGAAGGAGAGAGCTTTGACATTCAGATATGTTCCATAGCTAAATGGGAGGTTTCAATGACCAATAACAATGCCGGGCAGTTTTCTGTTTCTCCCTTATTTGGCAAGGGAACCGGAACAGTTACAGTGACTTGTAGACCTAATTCCACTCAGAACAGTTACACTGCGGATCTGATAGTCTCACCTGTTAATTTCGAGATGGAACCTGTCAAGGTATCCCTTACGCAGTCAAATGCTACTTTTTTCGTTGAAAGGACTCCCTCGTTGGAGCCGGTACCGGAAGAAGGTGGATCGGTTATAATGACGGCTTACAGTTCCCTAAACTGGGAGATAGCGGTTTTGCCTCATGATGCCGACGGTAATATCGGTGACATCTCCTGGCTTTCCGTCACTCCTGGCCTGTCGGGCGAAGGTAATGATGGTAACACCCCGATAGAGTATCGCTTTTCATGGTCTCCGAACTATACCGATAAAGAGCGTATCATTCGTCTTCAAATGAAACCTTCTACTGAGATGACTTTGTCGAATCTCCCCCTTCCTTTTATTTTGACTCAGGACGCTGGAACGCTTCCGCAGAATTTGGCCTGCCGGATTGATCCGATTGGAGTTGTGGACGCTGACCTGACTTTGGAATACAGTTCCAGATCTCCGGTAAAGGATTGCGGTATAAAAATTTACAAAGTTCAAGCAGGATCAGAGATATTGATCTCTACACTCCGTCCGGATAATAATGAGTATTTGAAGAACGGCAACTATAAGTTTTCACTTAGGAATTTGGATGAAAATTCGTACTTCAAAATAGTTCCCTTTGTGGAGAATGAGGTTGGAGTCTACGTAGGAGAATTCCGTGAGTTCTTAACGGGATTGAAACCTGAGAATATGATTTATCAAGGAGTTTTTATAGTGGATGCAGAAAATAACGGAGTTTCCGTCGTTACCGATCTTAATTCCGCTACTATTTCATTCACCGTCATGTCTGATGTAGAGCCTCTCGGATCTGACCGTATCGCAACTGTTACAATGAGCGTCAACGGCAAAACGATCAACGGAATTCCTGAATACTCGGATGCTGGTAATTGGAAATATGCTCTAAAGGTTGATGGTCTGGATCCCAATCATGAATACGAATATGAAATCATGGTGAAAGGCATGACCCTTCCACCGGAGTATGGAAAGGTTGAAAATAACATTACTACTTACACGGGTAAGTTCAAGACGAAAGGTATGACTCCCGGAAACATAGATAATAATATACCCAATGTTGGTGCATAAGAAACAAATAAAAATAACAATCATAACAAAAAAAAGAATATGAAACATTTTCTTACTCTCTTTGCGACTATCATAATGGTCATGACAGCTATGGCACAGAATGCCGGCATAGTACTATCCTATAATAAGGGAAGCGAACTGAAGTTCTATTCATATGATCAACTTCACAAAGTAATTGAAGATGCTGAAGTCAATGATACTGTTTATTTCGGTTCTGGAACTATTGATATTAGTGTTCTTCCAACATATAATAATAATTATCAATGGTGTCAGATAAATAAGCCATTAACATTCATTGGTGCTGGAGCTCAAGAAGGAGGAACCAAACTAAGTGGAAATAAGTATATCTTTCTTAATATTGATCCCTCATTAGATCACATGAAGAAAGTCTTTAGTTTTGAAGGCATCGAATTTCCATCAGATCGTCGTATAATGCCTTCTTCCGATCTCAGAGATTTAAAGTTTGTAAATGTTAAAAGTGGGTATATTGACAAAGGAAATAGTCAAGAGAAGACATTTGTAGTGGATAATTTGATTATTGATAGATGTAGTTTCTATCAATTGTCTCTTAAAAACTTTTCTACTAAAAAAGCAACTATTAACAATACTAAGATTGCTGTATTGGAGGGAGGGTGTGACAGTTCTGGGGTTGCAACTTTAGAACATTGTTCGATTAGCCGAATTAGTTCAGATGTTATTGGATTGATTAAATATTCTCTGTATGAAACTGACTTTTCTGGCACCCAATGTGTACTTGAAAATTGCTTTCGTATAAATTCTGATCTCGACAGAGTAGATGATAATCCATCATCTCTTGGAAAATGTGATGACGGAACTGTGTATGGAACATTGGGTGGTCAAACTCCTTATACTCTATTTCCCCAGTATCCGACTCCTGATACTTCGATTGATTCCAATACCGGCAAACCAAAAAGCTATGTTGAATATGACTCATTAAATAAAAAGCTGACCATTACGGTGAAGCGGATAGGCGAATGAGGAGTGAATGTTTTTACTTATTTAATTTTATTAGAATGAAGACATTTCTAAAGACAGGTGTCTTGCTGGTATCATTAAGTGCTCTTGCATCCTCGCCGGCCCCCGCTTTTTATCAATATTGGTTTGACAACGACGAGACATATAGATTAATAAATACCCATCTCTATAGTGCGCAGTCAAACCAATTGATTATAGACGCAGGTGGTCTTTCCGAGGGTGGGCACGCTGTAAACTTCCGTATGGCCGATAAGGATAAGAAATGGGGTAGTATCATGACGAGCTATTTCGTTGTGCCATCTACAACACCTCATATAGATCCAAAGGAAGCGACAGAACCGGTTTTGATTCAGTATTGGTTTGATAACGACGAACCATCAAGGGTGAAGAATACCCTACCATACAGCGGTCAATCAAATTCCCTGGAAGTCAATGTAAACGAACTTTCTGAAGGGGGCCACGCACTGCAATACCGTATGGCCAATAAATATAATCAATGGGGTAGCATGATGATGAGGTATTTCTCTATACCTTCAGCTCCCGATAAGTCTTCGAGTATTGCTGTGTCTTATCGTGTTCTGATAAACAATAATATATTGACAAGCGGAATCGTTCCTAATAACTCAGACTTTACTTTAACAACAGAAATGCCGGATAATCCTGAGTTGGGAACAGTAAATTCACGTGAATTCACCTATCGTACAGGAGAGAAATCTATAACTATGTCTGCTGCCGGTAAGTTCGTCACTTCTTTTCAGATGCTTTCCGAGAATAATGAATGGGGTATGCCAATTCTCTCGGAATATGAGCATTCTGTGACAACTAAACTTCTTACGGATTCAGTTGCAGTTCCTTGCGATTATTCCTTCAAAAAGACTGACAACAATAACTTCAAGGCATATAGGTTTACATGCGGCGAAATATCGACATTTTATCTGAAGGCATCGCAGGATTGCAGTATGGGATTATACAGAGTCGATACGTCTAAGGACTCAAATCTCGCTTTGGTCAAGACGTTCTTGCTTAAAAAAGGGGAAACTACAAAGTTAACGGATTCCAGCCTTAGTAATCGACAGTTTGTTGCTATCTTATATGATACAAAGAAAGATGCGTATAATCGTGATGACGATGTCTTTCTGAGGATAATGTATGAAGACAACAAACTTCCAAAGCCGGTAATTTCATTCAACAGTGCCACGTGGGAGGTTACCATTTCATGTGCAGATCAGAGAGCGAAAATCTATTATACTCTTGATGGAAATCAGCCTATCAGCGGGAATGACAAGAGACTTGAATATAATGGTCCGATCAAGCTCGAGAAGTTTACACGGGTAATGGCAATCGCTGAATACGATGATTTAAAACCATCTGAAGTAGCGGATATGACCATCAGTGATCAAAACATGCGTCTTCCCAAGCCTCAACTCGAATTCTACGGAGGTAAAGAATTGAATGAGTTCATATTTACCAATAGCGTTGAGGGTGTCACTACATACTATGTCTTAGGTAAGGGCGAAATTAGCGATAAACTTCTTTACGATGCCGGGCAGAGAGTAACTTATGACGGAAATCCTATAGTGATTGAAGACGGTACTTCATTGAAGGCCTTTAGCACAAAGAATCTGCTTGCTGATTCTGAAATTCTGTCTGTTACTATACGCCATAATGACTATGTCACTCAAGCCCCCATACTGTCAGGCACCAAGACGGAAGGTGAAAATATGGGTGATGTAAGTGCTATCAAAAACTATGTGCAGCTTTCTGTGCCGGAAGGCAATGCTAAATATCGTATTGTTAATGGAAAGAAAACAAGTACTTATGGCGAGGAGGTTGTTGCAGATGAATGGAAGGATTGTGGCGAAAGTTGGATCGAACTTCCCGGTGGACCTTTAAGTGGAAATCAGACTCTTCAGGCATACGCGGAGACCGATGGTAAAGTACGTTCTGTAGTGGTGTCGCACTATACCGATTGGGTGAAGGCTTTGAAGCCAAAGACGCACTATGACAACTCGCGCTTGGTTATTTCATCGGAAATGCCGGGAGGTGTTATAAAATATAATTTAGGTAACTTCGACCCTGCATCAGCATTGGAATACAAGACAGAGGAGCATCCGGAAGGAATAGATTTTAATGGAGAGAACATCATCACTACATGGGTTCAGGCAGATGGTTATACCGATTCCGATAGGGTTATTGTTAACAAAAACGAATATGATCTTGTCAGTCCTATAATGAGGTATGAGGCTGATGATTATCTCCATGTGACCCACAATATGGAAGATGTCGAAATTGTCATAGATGTTCAGCCTGTTCAGGAGTTAACGTTTGATACGATTGCTTCTAACCATCTACGTTTTATCCCTGCATACAATTCAACAGTTAAGGCATATGCCAGAAAGAGAGGATATAACGATTCGAATTTAGCAATTATGATTCCTGTATCAAAGCCGGTTATCAAAGTCGATGGCTATACTGTGGAGATAGAACATGCAGATGGGGAGGTCTACTATACTACGGACGGCAGTTTACCTACTAAAAGGTGCTCTAAGTATAACGATAAAAAATTCGAGACTTCAGCATGCATATTGCGTGCTACTGCTTTTAAGGAAGGTATGATTCCGGCTGAAGCAGATGCGGTTAAGGTGATGGATCAAGTAGAGAAACCGGAAATCGTCGATATAAGTAAAGAGTATCTGGTACTGATCTCAAAAACACCAAATGCTGTCATATATTATAGCCTTAATCAAGGTATTACTGATTACAATAGGCAAGTATATGATGTAAACTCAATGCCAGATGGTATTGACATCAGGGAAGCACGGACTATCTATACATATGCTGAGGCGGAAGGCTACAGAAGATCGGAATCCTTTGACTTCTTCAAAAGCGACTATGTTTTAAAAGAGCCGACAATTAGATATTCAGATGGGTATGTCATAGCAGAACATGATGATAGTAATGTTGAAATAAGGTTTACTGATGAAAATAATACTGAACTAAAACCGGAGGATAATAATCCAAGACGCGTAAAGGTTGCATATAACAGTATAGTTAATGCTTATACATACAAAAAAGGTTATATACCTTCGGATAAAGTTCGTCTCGGTCATACTGATATTCCTCAGATATCCGCGGAACTATTCACTGTCACCATAAAAAAGAAATCATCCCAGACTGTAAGATATACTACTGACGGTTCACGACCGGACGCTACATCAATGGTTTATGAGAATCCGTTTACAGTGTCAGAAAGCTGTACGGTCAGAGCTGTAGCCTTTGAAGGTGAACTTATTCCGGCTGAGGCCGAATCATGTCCGATTGGATATGTAAGATGCCAGCGTCCTGAGAAGGATGTATTTGACGGTCGCTATCTTACTCTGAAAGCTGAAGAAGGTTCTATGATACGCTATGTCTTAGGTCAATCAACCACGGATATCCGCGAGGGAAGCATGTACACAGGTAAGATAGATATGGAAGGGCTCACTCAGATCAGAGCAATAGCTTTGCGTACTGATGCAGCTGACTCAGAAGTAATGGAATTTACACCCGAGTATTATGCTGACGAGACAGATGCTTATACATCGCGACCCGGTGCCTTGAAAGATGCATTCGGATGGTGTCCCGACAAGTCGAACATTCCTTCCTTGACCCTGCATGGTCCGTTGATTGGATTATCTACGGAAGACTCGGGAGACTATGAGTTCCTGAGAACATTCACGAATCTCAGGCATCTTGATCTTATGAATGTTACTGATTCTTATATCCCTACCGGTGCATTAGATGCGGGTAATTTTAGATCCATTGTTCTACCAAAGCAGATGAGCCGAATCGGTAGCAATATCTTCGGATCTGCAAACTCTTCTTTATGTGCTTTGGAGATAACGAGCGATGATCTTGTTCCTGCAACCCTACTAAGCGGACTTGAAAACTCCAACCTTCTACTTTACGTTAGAAACGCCAACAACGCATCAGCTGCTGTGGCGAATTCAAATGGAGTGGTTAAGAATGTAGTTATCACCGGGACCGGGCGTGCGGAAAGCATAACTCTCCGTCATGGATTGCCTTTTCATGCACATAAAGAGTTTACTGCTGAGAATATTTCATTTACCCGAGCCTTTACCAAGCAAACCCAGATCGGCGGATTCGGATCCGGATGGGAGACAATGGTCGTTCCTTTCAATATCCAGAAAATAGAAAGTGCGGGAAGAGTGCTTAAGCCGTTCGGAGATGATGTCGACACTAATAAGGGAGAATGCCCCTTCTGGTTGTTCGGTGCGAATGATACGGAATGGAAGGCGGAGACTTCAATATTCGCTAATACTCCATATCTGATAGCTATGCCTAATCATCCTTACTATGCAAGTGAATTCGTAGTTAATAGTGATGTAGTGTTTAGTTCTAAGGTTGTTACGGTTCCGATGACTCCTTCTGAAATAGATATGCAGTATTCTTTCGGAGTTGGACGTTCTGTATCCGGCAACTATAGTTGGATCTGCAAGGAGGAGGGAAAACTGACTATCAATGAGGCTCCAACTACTTATATGAATCAGGAATATCAACCCGGCGGTATCTTTATATCCAATGAAAGGGATATCGAACCTTTTGAATGCTATGTTGAAAGTCAGGGTGTGAGAGCCATACCGGTATTCGATCAGTCTTCGGTTGAGGGCCTAATTGATAATTACGGCACCTGTATCTGGAGTGAAAAATATTCAATATGCATACGGAGTTCGATCGCAATGAAGCTTAGGATATATGACATGGTAGGACAGCTGATCCGTATAGTAGATGTAAATGCAGGAGAGACTGAAAGAGTCTATGATATCACTCCGGGTATTTATTTCGTAGGAACCACAAAAATATTGGTAAAAGGATGAAAAGTTCATTTAGACTGATTTTATTTCTCATGGCAGGATTGCTCTGTCAGGTCTCTCTGTCAGCCCAGAAAAAAGAGGTGTTGCAAAAAGTTGAGGTGATAAAAGGAATGACGGATTTCATTTACGGCGAAGGCGAGGGTGCTACCCCCGCCGACGCCGACCGGAATGCCTTGCAAAGCCTCCTTGGCAAAATCGGTACGACTGTCAATTCCTCATTCAATATACTGGAACATGAAATTAACAACAACGGTAAGCTGGAATTGAAGTCTGACGTGAGCATGATCATGAACTCCTATTCTCAAGTCACGGTAAACAATACCCAGACATTAAACTGGCGAGACAAGAACGGTAGGTATTACCAGCTAAAATACATGCTCCGATCTGAACTCGACAAGATATTTGCTCACCGTCAGGACCGAGTGGAAGATTATGTCCGAGAATCACTGCGTGCCGAACAGAAGGGAAGAGTAGACAATGCGCTCCGTTTTCTTAATTGGGCCTATGTGCTTCTTCATTCACTTCAGTATCCCGGTGGAGTCAAAATGAAAATTGACGGAGATGACCGGTTACTTATCAACTGGATTCCCAGCCGTATGACGGAGATCCTTAAGGATGTCGAGGTGTCTGTGGCTAAGAAAGGCGATGATAATACGGTAGACGTGCTCTTCAAGTATAAGGATAAGCCTGCGGCCGGTATTGACTTCACCTATTGGAATGGAAAGACTACTTCCTCTATCAATAGTGCCAAGGGAGGGCTTGGACAACTTTCTTTCCCGGAAGATATGACGGTTGAAGACGTAATGCTTGTGATAGAGACAAGTTACAAGGAAGCCAGTAGGAGTGATAAGGAGCTGGAGATGATAATCGGAGATTTCAAACCCCAAGAATTTCCGGAAGCAAGAAAGATCATAGGTGTTGAGGGCAAGGCTTTAAAGCCTGATAGAGAGGCGAAAAAGGAATTCAATTCTTTAGCATCCATAGGTAAACGTGAGAAAATGACTAAGCTTGACAAAAAAGACGCAAAAGAATATCAGGCGGTAATTGACAAAGTGCTGAAATCAGTTATTGACAAGAGCTATAAGCCTGATCCGTCTTATTTCACGGAAGATGGACTTGACATGTTCGATAAACTTCTCGGTTACGGACAAGCTTACGTACTCGGCAGTCCTGAAGTCGGATTCTATCCGTTCGGTGAAAGAGTAGTGGCAAGATGTATTCCAATGCGTTTCGACTTCAAGAACAACAAGCGCACTTTCATAGAAGATGTGACCTTCACTTTCTCACCCGAAAAGAAGATAGAGAGCGTTGCGTTCGGGCTTGGTGAGTCTGCAAGGAAGGATATCTTCGAACAGGGTGTCGGTGCATGGAGTGACTCCGTAAAGATGGTAATCGTTACTTTTCTTGAAAACTACAAGACAGCATTTGCACTCAAACGACTTGACTATATTAACAGCATCTTCGACGAGAACGCGTACATCATAGTAGGCCATAAGCTCGAGCAGGTGAAGAAAATGCCCGGAGATGGATTTGGTATTAGTATCGTTCCTAAATATGAGTATGCTCGGAAAAGTAAATCTGATTACATAGATCAGTTGAAACGATGTTTCGAGAGTAATGAATATGTGAACATAAACTTTTCAGACAACGACGTGCAAAAGGCAGCCTATGGCGGAGATACGTTTGGCATACAGATCAGGCAGGATTATTATTCCGAGCATTACGGAGACCAGGGTTATCTCTTCCTCTTTGTTGACCTCAACGATGCTGACAAGCCAGTCATAAAGATCCGGACATGGCAACCGGAACGCAATCCCGATCTAACTCCTATGCTTCCGAAAAGTAACCGAGATTTCGGAATCTACAGTAATTCCATGTTCCAGTGACTTGAATAAAGATGAAAAGTCGGCGATTCAATGACCGCCGACTTTAATTTTTTTCTTTTGTCTGCATGAGTCATGGAGGCTGCATCCGCAGCATACGGAGTCTTTTCCTTGCTTCTTTCTCTTAATCCTGACGGCAATCCATATGGCTGACGACATAAGAATGATGCCTATTATGACATATTGCAGCGTGACACTCATTTATCAGACTTTTTCTTTTTCTTAGGTTTCTCAGCTTCCACTACCTGGGCTATACGGCGGTTTGAAGGATCCCGGAGCACTGACAGCGTTATCTCATTGATCATCCCTTTCTGCTGAGCGATGAATTCCGATGCGTCATAGTCGCCTCGCTCAATGGCGCGCAGACGACCTTCCCAAATTCCTGTCAGTTTGGCGCTCTTCAGGAGTTCCTCTTTAATGAGTCCGATAAGTTCGATACCTGCATCTGTAGCACGCAGCGACTTACCTTGTTTTCTTATATAGGCCCGCTTGTAAAGTATCTCTATAATGGCGGCGCGGGTCGACGGGCGCCCGATGCCATTTGCCTTTAGCGCTTCACGCAGTTCCTCGTCATCAACTGAGGCTCCCGCTGTCTCCATGGCTTTAAGCAGTGTGCCCTCTGTGTAATAGCTCGGGGGAGAGGTGGTCTTCTTACCTAAGAACGGCTTATGAGGTCCTTTCTCACCCTTGCTGAATTCCGGAAGGGCATTATTCTGCTCTTTAGGATCATCTGAAGTATCACCTTGAGTCTGAACATCGGCGACGTTATTGTCTTTACCGTTATTCCATTCATACACGCTTTTCCATCCCGGCTCCGCAATTCTTTTTCCTGATGCCTTGAACTCAATTTTGCCGGATTTGCCCTTGATTTGTGTCTGATCAAAGACGCAGTCGGGGAAGAAAACTGATATGAAGCGACGGGCTACGAGATCATAGACCTGCCATTCCGGTTTCGAAAGCATCTGGGCCGGCATTCCCGTAGGTATGATAGCGTGGTGGTCAGTCACTTTCGAGTTGTCAAACACCTTATTGCTCTTCTTTAGCTTTTTACCGCGTAAGGGTTTTAGTATCTCCTGATAATATCCAAGACCATTGAGTATCGGTCCGCACTTAAGATAGACGTCGTCTGTCAGATATGTAGTGTCTACACGCGGATATGTAGTAAGTTTCTTTTCGTAGAGGGCCTGAATGGTCTTCAGTGTCTCGTCAGCGCTAAGTCCGTATTTCTTGTTTGCCTCTACCTGAAGACTGGTGAGGTCGAAAAGTCTCGGGGGTGCTTCCTTCACCTTTTTCTTAGTCACATCAAGCACTTCAAACTCACTTTCTGCCGCTTCCTGAAGTTTTGCCTGTCCCTCCTCCTCGGTTTTAAAAGGTTTGACATTTGATGTGAATATTACTCCGCGATAGTCCGTGCGAAGCTCAAATGTCGTGGTAGGGACGAAATTCTCTATCTCTTTCTGGCGGTTGACCACAAGGGCGAGGGTTGGAGTCTGCACACGGCCTACTGAAAGCACATTGGCATTGCCGTATCCGTCACGTTTCTCCGCGTATTTCAGCGTATACAGCCGCGTAGCGTTTATGCCCAGTATCCAGTCGCCTATAGCACGGCAGAGTCCGGCCACATAAAGGCTCTCAAGATCCTTCTGCGGACGCAGATGCTCGAATCCTTCACGGATGGATTCATCCGTAAGCGATGATATCCATAGCCTCTCCACCGGTTTGTCGCATCCTGCTTTCTGCATCACCCAGCGCTGGATAAGCTCACCCTCCTGGCCGGCATCACCGCAGTTTATCACCTTGTCGCAGCGACGTATAAGGCGCTCGATCACTTCAAACTGATGCTGGATCCCTTTGTCATCTTTAAGTTTAATGCCGAATCGCTCCGGGATCATCGGCAATGCCGACAATGACCATCTTTTCCAGTCGGGTGTATAGTCGGCCGGATCCTTAAGCTCACATAGGTGGCCGAATGTCCAGGTGACACAATAGTCCCCACCCTCGAAGTATCCGTCTCTTCTGACTTCAGCTCCAAGTATTTTGGCTATGTCAGCGCCTACGCTCGGTTTCTCCGTGATGCAAAGTATCATCCTCGCTCCTTATATCTAATTTATTTCCGCAAAACGTAAAACGTACCACTCAAAACGCGTTACATCATTCTAATCTCTTCGCCTCATCCCAGATCTCGTCCATCTCTCTGAGAGTCATATCTTTGAGGTTGCGCCCCATTTCCTTGGCCTTTGACTCAAGATAATTGAATCTCCGGATGAATTTTCGGTTGGTAAGTTCAAGCGCGTTTTCGGGTACTACACCATAAAGTCTCGCGGCATTGACCACAGAAAAGAAAAGATCGCCGAATTCCTCTTCGAGTCTTTTATCATTGCCTGATTTGATTTCTGCCTCTACTTCGGCTGTCTCTTCCTTCACCTTGTCCCAAACCTGCTCAGCGTTATCCCAGTCGAAACCTACATGGGCGGCCTTTTCCTGTATACGATAGGCTTTAATAAGGGCGGGTAGAGCGTTCGGAACACCGGACAGTACGGTTTTATTACCATCTTTCTCCTTTAGCTTGATCTGTTCCCAGTTGTCGGCGACAGCATCAGGCGTTTCGGCCTGGACGTTTCCGTAGATGTGCGGATGTCTGAATATAAGTTTGTCCGTAAGACTGTTGCAGACATCCGCAATATCGAAGCGCCCGGTTTCGTCGGCTATCTTGCTGTAGAAGGCTACGTGAAGCAGCACGTCTCCAAGCTCTTTCCTGATATTAGACACGTCATCGGCCATGAGGGCGTCGCATAACTCAAACACTTCTTCTATCGTGTTCGGGCGAAGCGATTCATTGGTCTGTTTCCTATCCCACGGACATTTTTCCCTAAGTGTGTCAAGCACGTCGAGCAGCCTGCCGAATGCCTCTAATTTTTCCTGTCGAGAATGCATGGTGTATTCTGTAGATTAAAAAAATCCTAAGTATTGATAAAGAATTATAGTGCAAAATTACTAAAAATTCGGTAAAAATTGCTATCTTTGCCTTTTGAAATGATTCTAAGGATGCGATTTTTGAGAATCATCGTCTTCGTCATGTCTCTTATTATAGGGACCTGATGATGTTATATATTTGATATTTAATGGATAAAATATTAGATACAAGAAAAGTCGACAAATTCGACAAGCTTCTGGAGGGTGTCACACAGATTGTGCTTACCTGCCATGTGCGTCCTGATGGCGATGCTGTCGGAAGTACACTCGGTTGGATGCACGTTCTTGAATCATTGGGAAAATCCGTCGTGGTAGTTGTGCCGGACAATGCTCCCCGCTCGCTGTCGTTTCTTCCCGGTTTCGACCGCATGGCTGTTTTCACCCGACATGAGGAATATTGCGAGAAGCTTTTCCGTGAGGCTGAGCTGGTAATATGCTGCGATTTCAACCAGCCTTCCCGGCTTGACCGCATGGAGAGATTGCTTGAACTCTGCTCTTGCCCGAAAGTTCTCATAGATCATCATGTGGAGCCGGCTCCATTCTCGGATATCCTTTTCTCTTTTCCTGATATGTCAAGCACCTGCGAGTTGTCTTTTCGTATCATGGCGGAGCTTGGACTTTATGCTGAGATGAATTTAGAGGCTGCCACTTGTCTTCTGGCCGGTATGGTGACCGACACTAAGAACTTTACGGTCAATTGCAAGAGTCCGGATATATATGAGATACTTCAGCGGCTGCTTGAGAAGGGATGCGATAAGAACCGTATAGTGCGTCTTGCCTTGCTTGAGAAAAGCTTCGGCGCTTTGAAACTCGAGGCCTATGCGCTTGCGGAGAAGCTTGAGGTCTTCCCCGAATTTCATGGAAGCGTTATCTGTCTTGACAAGGAAGAATGCGAAAGATTCCATTACGAGAAGGGCGATACCGAAGGGATAGTCAACCGGCCTACCGAGATCCGTGGCGTTACATTCAGTTTCTTCCTGCGCGAGGATTCTGATTGCGTAAAGGTTTCGGCTCGTAGTGTGATGGACTTTCCTGTAAATGTGATGTGCAAGGAGCTGTTCGGAGGAGGAGGGCATGTGATGGCGGCCGGAGCCGAATATTTCGGATCTCTTGAAGAATGCCGAAGGATTCTTGTTGAGTCATTCCCGAAATATGCCCATTTCCTTAAGGGACGCACTGAGAAACTTGATTATTTTGATATATAGAAAGTTGAATGACTTCGTTTGTTTAGAAATTTCAGTAATAATTAGAATATGAATATTAGATTGATATACTCATTGACGGTAGCTCTGGCTATGTCCATGCTGTTCGCATCATGCAGCAAGACTGAGAGCTATACCGACCTCCTCAAGAAAGAGCAGAAGGCAAGCAACTGGTTTCTGGCACAACATAAGGTGTGCAATGACATTCCGGCTGACAGTGTGTTCATTACCGGTAAAGACGCTCCTTACTATAAGATGGACGATGACGGTTACGTCTATATGCAGGTGATTACAGCTCCGGATGTGAACGACCGAGATATTCCCGACACGGGAGA
Source organism: Muribaculaceae bacterium (assembly GCA_029070945.1). GTDB lineage: Bacteria > Bacteroidota > Bacteroidia > Bacteroidales > Muribaculaceae > Lepagella. Next base: position 25,688 of record JAIEBK010000036.1, on the reverse strand, counting down.
TAAGGTGTATTTCACTTTTACCCGCTGGAATATTGCGATAATGTACAAAAACAATACGCTTGACGTGGCCGGTGCTGGAAATCAGGAAAATTTCTTAGGTGTTGATCCCGCAACATATTTTATATTCAACAATTACAGCGTCAATGCCTCGTCAAGATTCGGATCCGGAATACAGTTGCCTCTCAGCTATCTTGGCTATAATTCAGAGGTCAACATCCTGCTGAAGTCATATTATGGATTTGCTGAAGACAACACTACGTGTATCCCGTATAAAGTCAACGTACGCTATTTCAAAGCTGAATATTAATTCTTTAGAATCATAATGCACAACCAACAACTCACAACTATATAACTATGAGTCTAATTAAATCTATATCAGGAATTCGCGGCACTATCGGCGGACGTAGCGGAGAGGGCCTTGGCGGAGTGGATATTGTCAGGTTTACGGCAGCATATGCCCAGTATATAAAGAATGTCAACGGCGGAAAGACCGGCCGAATTGTGGTGGGTCGTGATGCCCGTATCTCAGGCAAGATGGTGTCTCATCTTGTTGTAGGCACTCTGATGGCTATGGGATTCGATGTGATAAACATCGGTCTTGCGACCACTCCTACGACGGAACTTGCCGTTACCGGTGAAGGTGCCGACGGAGGTCTTATCCTTACGGCCAGTCATAACCCGATTCAATGGAATGCCCTTAAGCTTCTCGACCGCAACGGTGAGTTCCTTAATGATGCTGCGGGAAAGGAAGTCATCAGAATCGCTGAGGCCGAAGATTTCACGTTTGCTGACGTGATGGATCTTGGCTCTGAATATGTCAATGACACCTGGGGAGAGCGTCATATCGAGATGGTCAAGGCTCTTCCTTTAGTGGATGTTGAGGCTATCCGTGATGCTGCTTTCACTGTAGCTGTCGATGCGGTTAATTCCGTGGGAGGAATCGTCATTCCGCGTCTTTTGAGTGCTCTCGGTGTGAAGGAGGTCATCGAGCTTAATTGCGAGGCAAACGGACACTTCGCGCATACTCCTGAGCCTATTCCTGAGAATCTTACGCAGATTGCCGACTTAATGAAGAACGGAAAGGCGGATGTCGGTTTTGTGGTGGATCCGGACGTAGACCGTCTCGCTATTGTGATGGAAGACGGAGAGATGTTTGTTGAGGAATACACGCTTGTGGCTGTTGCTGACTATATTCTTTCGCATACACCCGGATCGACAGTCTCCAATCTAAGTAGTTCACGCGCGCTGCGCGACGTTACCCGTCGTCACGGATGCGAATATAATGCGGCTGCTGTAGGTGAGGTCAATGTGGTGGCGAAGATGAAGGAGACCGGCGCAGTAATCGGAGGTGAAGGCAATGGCGGAGTTATCTATCCGGAACTTCACTATGGCCGTGACGCTCTTGTCGGCGTGGCTATTTTTCTTACTTTGCTTGCTAAGTCAGGCAAAAAGGTGACTGAACTTAAGAAGACATATCCTCCTTATCAGATCGCAAAAAATAAGATTCAGCTTACTCCCGACATCGATGTCGATGCTATCCTGCTTGCTGTCAAGGATAAATTCGCGGGTTGCGACATAACTGACATTGACGGAGTAAAGATCGATTTTCCTGAGTCATGGGTTCATCTTCGTAAATCAAATACTGAGCCAATCATACGTATATACAGCGAGGCTGAGACGATGGAAAAGGCTGAGAAACTTGCTGACGAGATCAAGCAGGTGATCGCATCCTTAAAGATTTGAATTTCCGGATGATCAACTTTATTATATAATTTTGCATTTTGATTTTGAAGTTTTTGGACTTGTTTTTTTATTCGTAAATAAGTTTAAATAACTCTATGCATTATTAATTGGATAAGTTATGTTAAAGAAATTCTTTCTCAATCTGCTGTCTTCTTTTGTAGGAGCATGGATAGCCATGGTGCTTTTCTGCGTTGTGGCGGTGCTTGTGGTGGTTGGAGTCGCAGCCCGTCTCGGAGGTGACGAAGAAGGCAGGACTGCGAAGGTTGGTTCTGATTCAGTGCTTCTTCTCGACCTTTCCGGCACGATTATAGAGACACCGGAAGCCGGTCAGATTGATTTCATGTCGCTTGCCACGGGTGAGGGTGTAGAGTCTCCTATGGCCCTGAATGTCCTTGTTGATGGCATTCGCGAGGGTAAGGAGTCTGATAAGGTAAAGGCTATGTATATAAAATGCGGGCATCCTTCCGCTTCTCCCGCGACTCTGAATGCCGTGCGTCAGGCCGTTGCTGACTTTAAGAAAAGTGGAAAAAAGGTATATGCATATGCTGATGCCATGACAATGGGCGACTATTTTGTCGCGTCTCAGGCCGACAGCCTGTTCCTAAATCCCGGAGGTATGATTGAAATTTCCGGTCTCGGAGGAACTACGCTCTTCTTTAAGGATTTCCTTGACAAAATAGGCGTTAAGATGACGCTTGTTAAAGTCGGTACATTCAAGTCTGCGGCCGAGCCATACATCTCTAATCAGATGAGTGCTCCAGCCCGGGCACAGCTTGACACCTTATATGGCAATATGTGGAGCTATATCGGCAAGGCTGTGGCTGACGGAAGAAAATCTCTCAATGACAAATCTCTTGACAATGCCGCCAATGAGTTCATCCTTTTTAAGTCTCCGGCTTCGGTCCTTAAGCAAGGATTCGTAGATCGTCTGGCTTATGAGCGTCAGATGGACGATATCGTCGGCAGACTTGTGGATAAGGAGGGTAAGGATGTGAGGTATTACACTCCCGAGACATTATCCGAAAGTTCTGACTGGGGTAAGGCTTATGGCAGTAAGAACAAGATTGCCGTCCTTTATGCTACGGGCGAGATTCAGGAATATTCCAAAAGTGGTATTGACTGCTATAGACTTGTTCCTCAGATTACCGAGCTTGCTGACGATGACGATGTGAAGGGTTTGGTGCTTCGTGTCAACTCTCCGGGAGGATCTGTATTCGGAAGCGAGCAGATAGGCGAGGCTCTTGATTACTTCAAGTCGAAAGGAAAGCCTTTTATTGTGTCGATGGGTGACTATGCGGCTTCCGGAGGATATTGGATTTCGTGTACTGCCGATCATATTTTTGCCGACCCTCTGACAATTACCGGCTCAATCGGAATTTTTGGTCTTTTCCCTTCTGCAGAAGGATTGATGAAGAAACTCGGGATCACTCCTCAGACGGTCAGCACGAATCCCGGAAAGAATATTTCGTTTTTCGAAGATCCGACTCCGGAACAGCTTAACGTACTCCAGGACTATATCAACGATGGATATTCCAGATTTGTAAGGCGTGTGGCTAAAGGTCGCAAAATGAAGGAGGAGCGCGTACGCCAGATTGCTGAAGGCCGTGTCTATGATGCTGAGCAGGCTATGAAGCTTAAGCTTGTCGATAAATTGGGTTCGCTCGACGATGCGGTTGCATATGCCGCTTCTGCGGCCGGACTGAAGGAAAATAAGTATGGCGTGGCCGTATATCCTAAATACAAGCCCGATTTCCTTGATATACTCAAGGCTCAGGGATTTGATCAGCTTGGGCGTGAGATAGCGAAGGCAACCGGTGAGCATCCGGAGTCAGCGATGATACGAGCCACAACGCGTCTGCTGCGTCAATCGCCGTGGCAGGCCAGAATGACTCCGCTATATTTAAGGTTTAACTGATTCTGTCGTTTTTCTATGGCTAAGATCGATGGATTCCTGAAATACGTATTGACTCCTTTCTCATGGCTTTATGGCTTTGGAGTATACGTCAGAAATAAAATGTTCGACTGGGGGGTGCTGAAGGAAGTATCCTTTGGCATTCCTGTTGTCGGAGTCGGAAACATAACGGTCGGTGGCACTGGAAAAACTCCTCATGTAGAGTACATACTTGAATGTCTCCGCTATAAGCGCAATATTGCTGTGCTTAGCAGGGGCTATAAGCGCAAGACGCGTGGATTTATCGTGGCGTCTGCCAAAAGTACGCCTGACAGTATAGGTGATGAACCTCTACAGATATATGAGAAATTCGGAGGCACCGTGAAGGTTGCTGTGTGTGAGAGCAGGGTGAAGGGAGTAAGGGAATTGATCAAAAAATATCCCAAGCTTGATCTTATCGTGCTTGATGACTCATTTCAGCATAGATACATAAAGCCTAAGCTGAATATTATGCTGATGGACTATACACGTCCTGTCTATTCTGACGATATCCTTCCTTTAGGCAGGATGCGTGAAAGCAGCGACGCCCGTTACAGGGCCGATATGGTGATCACCACTAAATGCCCGTCGGATATATCAGCGCTTGATATGCGTATAGTCTCAAAGCGTCTGGAACTCCTTCCATATCAGAAACTTTATTTCTCCACATTCGATTATGGAGGTCTGATCCCCGTTTTCCCTGATGATTGCGCACAGCGTGTGCTCATATCGGAAATATCAGGAGATGATTCTGTTGTGCTTCTCACGGGGGTGGCCAATCCGCGTCCCTTCGTAAATCATTTCAGATCGTTCCCATTTAAGAAAAAAGTACTTCATTTCCCGGATCACCATGACTTTAAGAAGGCAGACCTACACGAAATCCAGTCTAAGTTTGAGGCGCTACCGGGAAAGCGTAAATTTATCATCACTACAGAAAAAGATGCCGTAAGGATAAGCCATAATCCATATTTCCCGGTTGAGCTCCGCCCCTATATATTCTATATCCCTATCGGAGTGCGGATGCTTGAGACTAACTTCGGCTACGATTTCGTGCCGGATCTTCTTCAGGCGATCGACAGATAAACAATCATGACGATTCCCGCGTTTATTTTCTACGCACACAACGCACAACGTATAACGCACAACTGTAAAAACTAAATACGATGGAAAAAACTATGCTCGATAAAATCAAGGAGACATCCTCTTTCATTCGCTCGAAAGTAGCGGAAATGCCTGATGTCGCAGTTATTCTCGGTTCCGGTCTTGGCAATCTTGCAGACAAAATGGATATAACGTGTGAAATAGACTATCATGAGATACCAAATTTCCCCGTTTCCACAGTTGCCGGACATGCAGGCAAGCTTATTTTCGGTACTCTCGGAGGTAAATATATAATGGCCATGAAAGGTCGCTTTCATTATTATGAGGGCTACGATATGAAGCAGGTGACTTTCCCTGTGCGTGTAATGAGGGATCTTGGTGTAAAGACCCTTTTCGTTAGCAATGCCGCAGGCGGTATGAATAAGGAATTCCGTGTCGGTGACGTCATGGTCATCACAGATCATATCAATCTCTTTCCCGAAAATCCCTTGCGCGGCAAGAACTATGAGCAGCTTGGCACTCGGTTCCCTGCCATGACGGAGGCTTATAAGAAATATCTCGTCAGGTATGCTGATGAGATAGCGGATGCCGAAGGCCTTAGACTCATGCATGGAGTATATGTAGGCACTCCCGGACCTACTTTTGAGACTCCGGCGGAATACGAGTATTTCCGCATTATAGGTGGTGATGCAGTGGGCATGTCTACGGTTCCTGAAGTTATTGTTGCGAATCATGCCGGGATGGATGTTTTCGGCCTTTCGGTGATTACAGATCTCGGAGGCAAGGATGTGGATTATGTTCCTACTCACGAGGAAGTGCAGCAGGCTGCCGAGACAGCCTCTCCGGTCATGGTTAAACTCATCACTGAAATGCTCCGCAAGATATAAACGGCATCCGTTTCAGAAACACAAACGTATAACACACAACGTACAACGCACAACGTATATAATCCTATGGCAGAAATATCTGATTTAGGTGAGTTCGGTCTTATTGATCGGATCACTGCCGGTTTTCCATTGAAAAACGAGTCATCCATCTTAGGTGTGGGTGACGATGCGGCGATAATGAACTTTGGAGAGAAGGATGTGCTTGTCACGACCGACCTTCTTCTGGAAGGAATACATTTCGATCTCCGATATGTGCCTCTCAAGCATCTCGGTTATAAATCAGCTGTTGTGAATTTCAGTGATATTTACGCTATGGGTGGAACTCCACGGCAGATTACCGTCTCTCTTGGTGTTTCAAGCCGTTTCACAGTCGAACACATCGATGCCCTCTATGAAGGAATACGGACCGCTTGTGAATTTTATGGCGTTGATCTGGTAGGTGGTGACACCTCCGCTTCTGTGACCGGGCTTGTAATCAGTATCACATGTATTGGTGACTGCGTGAAGGGTGAGGAGATAAGACGTGACGGCGCTAAACCTACCGATCTTATTTGCGTCTCGGGAGATCTTGGCGCGGCTTTTATGGGGCTTCAGTTGCTTGAGCGTGAAAACCGTGTGAGTGCGGACGCCGGTAAGGATTTCACTCCTGATTTCTCAGGCAAGGAGTACATTCTGGAGCGTCAGCTGAAGCCTGAGGCAAGAAAGGACATTATCGAAGCGCTGCGTGCGGAGGGCATTCGTCCTACCTCTATGATGGATGTCAGCGATGGCCTGTCGTCCGAACTTCTGCATATATGCAGGAACTCCCATACCGGTTGCCGTGTATACGAAGACCGTATTCCCATCGACTACCAGACTGCCTTGATGGCGGAGGAACTGAATATGAACCTTATTACTGCAGCAATGAACGGAGGAGAGGACTACGAGCTGCTGTTTACCGTCCCTCTGACCGAGCATGACCGCATTGAAAACATCAAGGGAGTGAAGATGATCGGATATATTACGGAGCCCCAGCTCGGTTGCGCGATGATCACCCGCGACGGTCAGGAATTTCCCCTTAAGGCTCAGGGTTGGAATGCCTTTACCGGAAAGGTTTAACGCATTGCAACTTGTATTTGTATTATTTAACAGAAGTTTTTTGCTCAATGCAAAACTAAAGTGTTAATTTTGCATATTAATTATGTATCATGACTCATGAAATGATTCGGGAGTTGTGAACAAACTCATTAAAATCTTTACAGAAAACAACTGAAGCCCATATGGAACAGACAGTTAATATTCGTGAACTCAATGATCGCATTGCTGCGAAGAGCAATTTCCTGAGTATGATCCGCAACGGTATGGATCAGCGTATAGTCGGACAGAAGCACCTTGTCGATTCGCTTCTTATCGCTCTTCTCTGCAATGGTCACGTTCTTCTTGAGGGTGTGCCCGGTCTGGCTAAGACACTTGCTATCAAGACCCTCTCGAATCTTGTGGATGCTAAGTATTCACGTATCCAGTTCACTCCGGATCTTCTTCCTGCCGATGTGATCGGTACTCTCATCTACAGCGTTAAGAAAGAGCAGTTCGAAGTAAAGAAAGGTCCTATTTTCGCCAACTTTGTTCTTGCCGACGAGATCAACCGAGCTCCCGCTAAAGTGCAGAGCGCATTGCTCGAGGCTATGCAGGAGCGTCAGGTGACAATCGGAGAGCAGACTTTCCCTCTTGACCGGCCTTTCCTTGTCATGGCTACACAGAACCCTATCGAACAGGAAGGTACATATCCTCTTCCCGAGGCGCAGACAGACCGTTTCCTTCTTAAGGTGATAATCGGTTATCCCAACAAGCAGGAGGAGAAAATGATCATTCGCCAGAACATCCGTGGTGTCCTTGATGATGTGAGGGCTGTTGTCTCTACACAGGATGTGCTTGAGATTCAGAAACTCGTTCGTGAGATCTATATTGATGAGAAGATCGAGAATTATATCGTCGACATAGTTTTCGCGACACGTAATCCCGAGGCTGCCGGACTGAAGGATCTTGAAGGAATTATAGCGTATGGAGCTTCGCCGCGTGCGTCTATATCTCTTGCAGTCGCTTCGAGGGCTTATGCATTCCTTCAGGGTCGTGGATACGTCATTCCGGAAGATGTCCGTGCCGTCTGCCATGATGTGATGCGCCATCGTATCGGACTCACATACGAAGCAGAGGCCAACAATATTTCTGCCGATGAGATTATTTCAAGTATTCTTGACAAGGTTCAGGTGCCTTGATCTGATCTGACACCGACGGATAACGTTCAACGCATAACGCAAAACGCATAATGGATGCCAAGGAACTTCTCAAGAAAGTTAGGAAAATTGAAATAAAGTCGCGTGGACTCTCCAACAATATTTTTGCGGGAGAGTACCACACCGCTTTCAAGGGTAGGGGCATGATGTTTTCCGAAGTCAGGGAATATCAGCCTGGCGATGACGTGCGCGATATAGATTGGAACGTCACGGCCAGACATAATAAACCGTATATCAAGGTGTATGAGGAGGAGCGTGAGCTTACTGTGATGCTTCTTGTCGATGTCAGCGGAAGTCGCGATTTTGGTGCCGTAGGCGATGTGAAGCGCGAGTTTATAGCTGAGATTGCCGCCACTCTTGCATTTTCGTCTATTCAGAATAATGACAAGGTCGGAGTGATTTTTTTTAGCGACAAGGTAGAGAAATTCATTCCTCCTCAAAAGGGGCGTAAGCATATTCTTTTCATTATCCGTGAGATAATTGACTTTAAGCCGGAACATAGGGCCACGGATCTGAACGCACCGCTTGTATTTATGACCAATGCGTTGAAAAAACGTTGTTCGGCCTTTCTTCTCAGCGATTTCATAGACTCTCATGATTATTTCAAATCGCTTTCGATCGCAAACCATAAGCATGATGTGGCTGCGATTCAGGTCTATGACAAGCGTGATGCGAAAATGCCTGATGTCGGTCTTGTTCGTCTTCGCGATCTGGAGACAGGAAGCGACATCTGGCTCGATACATCTTCCAGACGTGTAAGGCAGGCTTACGATAAGGCCTGGTATGACCGCCAGCAGTATTTCTCCTCGACCACTGCTCGGTGTGGAGTGGATTCTGTGTCTGTGGCCACCGACGAAGACTACGTTAAAGCTCTTATAGCTCTTTTCCGACGTCGCGGTTGAATTTAGAATTTTAAAATATGATCCAGTCATTTCGAAAATATTTGGCTTTAATCTTAATGGCCCTGGCGCTGTCGATGCCTGTATCTTCCGCGGTGAAGGTAACAGCGTCGCTTGATTCTGCTTCGATCATGATGGGGCGTGTGGATACTCTCCGGCTCATTGTGGATCGCGATGAATCTACTCAGGGAGTGTTTCCTCTTTTCAATAAAGTGATGCCGGGAGGTTATGTGACACTTTTCAATGATACTGTTGAGCTTGGAAGCCCGGTGGTCGATACTGTAAGGCGTGAAGGTGGCCGAATCATAGAGCGTCTTCGCGTTCCTGTACAGGTCTTTGATTCAGGATTCTATCGGTTGCCTCCTTTTGTCTATCTTACCGCTGCGGATTCTGTAGGATCAAACGAAGTTGAGCTTACCGTGGTTCCCGTGAAAGTAGGTGAGAATGACGCAATCTCTGATTACCGGGATATTTCTGATCCTTCTGACAGATCGTTTTGGGATTGGATGCCTGACTGGCTTTATGATTTATGGTGGCTGTGGATACTTCTTATAGCAGCTGTAGTAGCTGCCGTATATTTTGGCCGTAAGTACAGGAAGACCGGTAAGTTCATAACTCTACCTGACAGGCCTCAGCCTAAACCGTGGACTGTCGCACTCACGCGATTGGAGGAACTGAAGGCCAAGAACCTTTGGGAAAACGGCATGGAAAAGGAATATTTCACTCAGCTTACGGATATTCTGCGCGATTATCTGTATGCTCGTTTCGGAATAAACGCAATGGAGATGACTTCTCGTCAGATCATGCAGACACTTGCCGATCAGGCGGATGTCAGAGAGCATCGTGGTTACGTCCGTAAGATTCTTGATGTAGCCGACTTCGTGAAGTTTGCTAAGGTACGTCCTCTTCCGGCCGATAATGTGGAGGCATATGACAACGCCGTCAATTTTGTTAAGGAAACTATAGAAAAAGATCCTGACCCTATAGCTGACGACAGGAATTCCGATTCCTCCGTGACAGCATCGGAAGTTAAGAAAGGAGGTGAGCGATGAAATTCCTTCATCCTGCGATGCTCTGGCTTCTGCTTGTGCTTGTCCCCTTGATCGTATGGTATGTGATGAAGCATCGTAATGCCAATCCATCCATTGGGGTATCGACACTTCAGCCTTTTCTAAGGTTTGGAAATTCATGGAAGGTGTGGGTGATGCACTTGTGTTTTGGTCTCAGATTGCTCTGTATCGCGGCCATCATCGTCGCACTTGCCCGTCCTCAGAGCCATGACAGCCTTAAGAATTCACGTGTGCTCGGCACCGACATTATTCTGGCTATGGATATTTCGGGATCGATGTCTGCTACTGACTTCAAGCCGAATCGTTTTATCGCTGCTAAGGATGTGGCTACCTCTTTTGTAAATTCCCGTCCGAACGATAATATGGGGCTTGTAGTATTCGCTGGAGAATCTCTTTCCCTGATGCCTCTTACCAATGACAGGGCCGCATTGATCAATGCGATCGCAAACGTTGATATGGGCGATCTCAATGACGGTACTGCCATCGGCGACGGCCTTACAAGTGCGATCAACCGTATATCTCAGGGAAAGGCTAAGTCGAAGAGTATCATATTACTTACCGACGGTAGTAATAATGCCGGCGATGTGCCTCCGGTGACGGCGGCTCAGATTGCCAAGCAGAAGGGCATAAAGATCTATACGATCGGAGTCGGAACAAACGGAAAGATGCAGATTGCCGATCCTTATGGTTTTTCTACCACAACGCTTGAGACCAAGATAGATGAGCCTCTCCTTAAGAATATGGCCAAGCTCACAGGAGGAAAATATTTTCGGGCGAAAGACGAGCGCGTACTGAAGCAGGTGTTCGAAGAAATCGATTCTCTTGAGAAATCAAGCATCGACGTCAATTCAGTTACTCTCACTCAGGAGGAGTTTATGCCGTGGCTGTGGCTTGCCTTCTCGGCTCTGGCTCTCTCGCTTCTGTTACGTTATACAATAATTAGAAGAATACCGTAATGTTTACGTTTGCATATCCAGCTTTACTCGTTCTCCTTCTTGCAGTGCCTGTGGTTGTGGCGCTGTATCTTCTCGCGCGTCTGGCGAGGAAGAAAAGACTTGCGAGGTTCGGACATTGGGAATCCCTCAAGGATCTGATGCCGGAGGTTTCGAAATATAAGCCCCCTTTGAAGATAGCTCTTGAGGCTTCTGCATTGGCATTCCTTGTCATTGCTCTTTGTCGGCCCTGGGGTGGCGTGCATTCTTCAAAGACTGATAAGGAAGGTATCGAGGTTGTCATAGCGGTCGATGTGTCTAACTCCATGCTTGCATCCTCTACTTCCGATAATTCCGGAACGTCCAGGATGCGTGCCTCGAAACTTGTGCTCGAGAAGCTGATCAACCGTCTTGATAACGATCGTGTCGGTCTAATTGTGTATGCGAATGACGCGTATACACTGATTCCTGTGACGAGCGACTATGTTTCGGCAAAGCTTTTTCTTAATTCGATCGATCCTACGCAATATGATAACCAGGGTACTAATATAGGTGCGGCGATTGACCGCGCGGTTAAATCGTTCAGTGCCGATGATAATATCGGGAAGTCTATTGTGCTCATCACGGATGCTGAAGAACTTGAGGATGAAGCCGGTGCTCTGGAGGCTGCCAAGAGGGCTAAGAAAAATCATATTCAGCTGAACGTGGTCGGAGTTGGCTCTCCGACTCCTGTACAGATTCCTACAAAGTCGGGCCCGATGATCAATCCTGAGACCGGAATGCCTGTTGAGACTGCTCTTGATGAGAATCTTGCCGCCAAGATCGCAGGAGCCGGTGACGGAATTTATGTCAACGCATCCAATCCGGATGCTCTCAACGAACTTGAGAAGCAGATGGATACTGTTAAGAAATCGGCACTCGAGACTAATGCTTACGCCGTTCACGACGAATTGTTTACTATTTTCAGCTGGATCGCATTGGCTCTGCTGTTGATAGATGTGTTTATTCTTGACCGTAAGATAAGATGGCTTGACAGGATTACTTTCTTTAAGAAGGAGTCCTGATAATAAAGTTTGGTTATGAAGAAATTGTTTTTTAGAAATATAAAGGCTCTGATGCTGCTCCTGTCCTTGACGGTTGTGTTGTTGAATGCTTTTGATCTTTCGGCTACCACCAACCGGCAGGAACGTCGTCTGGTAAATAAAGGAAATGAGCTCTTTCGGGGCGGCCATTATCTTGAGGCCGGTGAGTTCTATCAGCAGGCGCTTAAGCTGGAACCCGGTTCCAAGGAGGCATTGTATAATTTAGGTCTGACATATGTCAGACGTGCGTCCGCTGCCCAGTCCGATTCATTGCGCGTGCAGCTGGCAAAAGCCGGTGCTGAGGCTATGCAGGCAGTTGCCCAGGCGGTTAAGGAGAAGCCTGACCTTGCAGCTGATGCTATATTCAATCTCGGCAATATAGCATTCAATTCAGAAGATTATGCTCAGGCCGTAGATATGTATAAGCAGTCTCTGCGTATACGTCCTGAAGATGAGAAGACACGTCGCAATCTTCGCATTGCGCAGAAGAAACTGCAGCAGAATCAGGATCAGAACCAGGATCAGGATAAAGATAAGGATAAGAATCAGGATCAGCAGCAAAATCAGGATCAGGAACAGCAGCAGAATCAAGACCGGAATCAGGATCAGCAGCAGAATCAGAATCAGGAACAACAGCAGCCTGAGATTAATCCGCAGGCTGCCGAGCAAATACTGCAGGCCCTTGAAAATAAGGAGAATCAGACCCGTGCGCGCGTCAATAAGTCGAACAATGGCCAGGAGGCGGCCGGTCGGGGACGCAACAACAAGCGATGGTGATTCTCTCTCAATTCTCAATTATATGAATTATGACCCGTTTTAGACTTTACATATTGGCTTTGCTTATTTCGCTTGGCTCTCTTGTGGGCGGAGCTGCGGCAAAGTTTCAGATATCAGTGGCTACACAGACCGGTGCTGACGATATCGAGGTAGGGGAGCAGTTCTACGTTTACATGAAGCTTGATAATGTTGACGGAGAGCCGTCCGCTCCCGATGTCCCGGGTGCTGTGGTGAAGTATTTTACTCTCAGCAGTCAGTCATCTTCGATCACCGCCATCAATGGCAAGATGACGCGTAGTAGTTCCCGTACATATGTAGCTACATGTTCCGCTGCAAAGGAAGGTTCATATTCATTAGGCCCTTTTTCTGTAGGAGATGTCCGTAGTAACAAGGCTAACTATACAATTGTAAAGTCAGGGTCGGGGTCATTGTCTAAACTTCAGCAGCGTCAGCAGCAACAGCAGGCTGCTCAGCAGGGAGCTATGACACAACGTCAGGATGATCAGAATGAAGGTCCTAAATTTATCGGTAAAGGCAATGAGAAACTTTTCCTTAAGGCCTCTGTGTCAAAAACCACCGCATATGAGCAGGAAGCGTTGGTGTATACCGTGAAGCTTTATTCCTCTTATGCTCCGATTAAGTTTATAGGCGCGACCGAGGCTCCTAAATTCGATGGCTTTGTGGTTGAGGAGTCGGATGAGACATCTAAGTCGCTTCAGTATGAGACATACAACGGTCAGGAATATGCCACAGCTGTTATAGCCAGATATATTATCTTCCCTCAGATGACCGGGAAACTTACTGTCAAGGGTAATACGTACACAGTCAGCACTGACGAACAGGAGTATTATGATGACCCCTATTTCAGAATGTTGACTGTACGACGTCCGATTCAGCTTAATGTCACTCCTAATGATCTTGTTATAGATGTGAAGCCTCTTCCGACTCCTCAGCCGGCTGATTTTTCAGGTGGTGTCGGACAATTCTCTATTTCTTCCTCACTTCCGTCTTCTTCTTTGAAGACCAACCAGCCGGCTTCTGTTATTTATGAAGTGAAAGGCAGCGGCAATATCAAGTACGTAAAACTTCCCGATCTAAATAATCTGTATCCGAAGCAGCTGGAAGTCTTTTCTCCTACTACTCAGGTTGATGCTGTGTCCAAAGGGGCGACTGTAACTGGAAGTGTGAAGTTTGACTATTCTTTCACTCCGCTGGAGATGGGGCAATATAAGATCCCTGAGGTCTCCCTCGTCTATTTTGATCCGTCTACCGGCAGATATGAAAGATCAGTTGCTAAAGGATATACTGTCGAGGTTGACAAGGGTGTTCTTTCTGAAAAATCACAGACTAAGAACAGACTCAGATTCAGTGATGAACTGATGCCTGTAGGAAAACTCGCTAAAGAGCGTGTCCCTCTGGTTTATACTTTCGCATATTGGCTTTGGTTCCTTATTCCGGCGATTGCTCTCATAGTGGTAGTCTTCGTATATAGACGTCATCTGAAGAGTGCCGCGGATATTGTCGGCACGCGCATGCGTAAGGCCGGCAAGGTGGCGGCCCGTAGACTCCGGAAGGCAGCGGCCTGCATGAAGTCGGGAGATAGAGAGAAGTTCTATGATGAGATGCTGGTTGCTTTATGGGGTTATGTTGGAGCTAAACTGAATATACCGACATCTGAGCTTAACCGTCAGAATGTGGCTCAGCGTCTTTCCGAGGCCGGTGCTGCCTCGGAGGTGGTGGATAGTTTTGTCTCTGTCCTTGATGACTGTGAGTTCGCCAAGTATGCTCCAGGTTCAGGTGCAGATGAACTTAAGACTGTCTATCAGCGTGGGACAGAGGTTATCAACGCGCTCGAAGATGCTAAACTCACGGGATCTCATTAAAGATGAATGTTATGAAAATGACTCAAATATCACGTATCTTAGTTAGAGTACTCGCTGTTTGCGGTGTGTATGTGGTCCTGACGTTGTCTTGCACGGTTTCTGCTTTTGCCGAGTCATCGACCGCTATGGCTGATACTTTATATGTTAATGGTGAATATTCTAAAGCCGCTGATGCATATCTTGCGATTGCAAAGGTTGACGGTGAATCCCCCGGACTCCTGTTTAATCTTGCCAACTCTTATGCCCATGCGGGTGATCTGGGAAGCGCTATCCTGTATTATTCACGGGCTCAGCGTCTTGATCCGACTAATAAGGAAATAAATAACAACCTAAACTATTTTGCTTCAAAAGTAGAGGATTCAAACCGCGCGGAACTGCGCGGCAAGAAGACGAGTGTGGCTCCCGATCATCTTACTTTTTTTCAGTCGGCCAATAAATTTATATGTGCAGGTTTTTCCCGCAACATGTGGGCATACGTGTCTGTGATTGCATTTATAGTTCTTCTCGGGCAGATCGCTTTATATCTGTTCTGCAGCGATGTTCGACTTAGAAAATTCGGTTTCTTCGGAGGTATCTGCTCTTTCTTTATATCTGTCTTTTGTGTGGTGTTCGCTTTCATGAGTGCTTCTTATTATGATGCTCATGACAAAGCTGTGCTCATGACTTATAAGACTGAGTTGCTTATAGAGCCCTCTTCTGATGCAAAACCGGCAAGCAATCTTCTTTGCCAGGGCACTCGATTCGACATCATTGCGGAGGAAACCGATGTGGAGGGACGGCCTACATGGTATAAGGTCCGTCTTAACTCGGATATTGAAGGATGGCTCCGTGCTTCCGACATCGCAGTCATCTGACCGTATCTTGCACACCTCTTTAACATATTATACTATAGTGTATTATCATTGATGGTCTTGTTTTTATGTTATATAACACATTTTTTTGCTTGTAAAAAATTATGTTTTCTCAAAAATTATGTGTAAATTTGAAAGTCAAAAAGAAAATAAACAACCTCAAATACTAATAGTATGAGCAAAACCATCACATTCAACGAACTTCGCAGACTCAAAGACAGTCTGCCAGACGGAGCGACTCGTCGTATTGCCGACGAACTTAACCTTACCGTACAGACCGTCCGTAACTACTTCGGAGGTGTTAACTATGAGTTCGGCAAGAACATCGGTATGCACATCGAGCCCGGTCCTGATGGGGGAATCGTGGTGCTTGACGACACTACAATCTACGATATGGCCGTCAAGATCCTCGAAGAAGAGAACAACAAGAAGGCATAAGGATCTTTTGCTGACTTGCAGATACCTCTTTTGTGATAGGTAATTTGTGGATAAAAGGGTGATTTCATACCGCTTGCGCGGATTGAAATCGCCCTTAACGTATGCTCCTGATACTTCCTTACAGTTTAACCCTCATCCTCAACCCTAAACTCTTAACTCTTAACCCTCAACTCTCAACCCTTAACCCTTAACTCTTATATAATGCTCTATCCCCAAGATATTGAATCCAAACTCGGCTTTGACTCTATACGT
>JAIEBK010000036.1:0-9470 GCA_029070945.1 Muribaculaceae bacterium | reverse complement strand
AACCCTTAACCCTTAACTCTTATATAATGCTCTATCCCCAAGATATTGAATCCAAACTCGGCTTTGACTCTATACGTGCGGAAGTGTCTCGTCTATGCGTGTCGCGCATGGGTAAGGATGCTGTTATATCCATGTCTTTTTCTTCCGACTATGACACAGTGATACGGTTGCTTCGCCAGACAAGCGAGATGCTTTCTCTGATCAGAAGCGCATCTGATCTTCCGGGAGCTAACGTATACGATGTCGTTCCGTATCTCAGTGAAATCAGGGCTTCAGGATCTTTCATGTCTGCAGAAAGACTCAATGCCCTTGGAAAGATGCTTGCTTCCATATCGGAGGTAAGGACTTTTTTCTCACGTTCAGATGAAGATGGAGTCACACCTTTATATCCGGAGCTAAAGAAGGAGTTTGAAGGGCTCGTGTCGTTTCCTGCCGTAGAGAGGGAGATTGACAGATGCGTCAATAAGTTCGGTGAGATCAAGGATAACGCGTCTCCTGAACTTGCGGAGATACGCAGGAGTATAAATGCGGCGAATGGATCTATCGCGAGAGCTATGCGACGTGTTCTCGACAGGGCTTCTGCTGAAGGTCTGATTGATAAGGACACAGCGCCCTCTATGCGCGACGGACGAATGGTGCTCCCCGTTTCTGCCACTATGAAACGCAGGATCAACGGTATTGTACATGATGAATCGGCGACAGGAAAGACGGTCTTCATCGAGCCTGCAGAGGTTGTCGAGGCCGGCAATCGCCTCCGCGAGCTTCAGATGGAGGAAAGACGTGAGATCGTGAGGATTCTCATATCGATTGCTAATATCATCCGTCCGGACATAGATCTGATAGAGGCAGGATGCCTTTCTATAGGATATCTTGATTTTATAAAGGCAAAGGCACAGTTTGCAAATAATGTCGACGGCACTCTGCCTCATATTGAGAGAAAACCGGAGATTGATTGGTTCAATGCTTTTCATCCTGTACTGTTCATGACTCTCCGCCAGCATGGCAGGAGTGTGGTACCTCTTAATCTAAGGCTTGAGGGTGAGAGAAGATTTCTTATTATCTCCGGTCCTAATGCCGGTGGTAAGTCTGTCGCCCTTAAGACCGTCGGTATCGTGCAGTATATGATGCAGTGTGGTCTGCTTCCGACTCTCTATGATAATTCCCATATGGGACTTTTCGAAAACATACTTGTTGATCTCGGTGATGAACAATCCATGGAGAATGATCTTTCCACATATTCGTCACATCTGCGCAATATGAAAGCGTTTCTTCGTAATTCCGGTCCCTCTACACTGGTGCTTGCGGATGAAATGGGATCCGGTACCGAACCTCAGATAGGAGGGGCGCTTGCGCAGTCGATTCTTTATAGGCTCGGAGAGTCCGGCTGCTTCGGAGTTGTTACCACTCACTATCAGAACCTAAAGACATTTGCTGATGAGACAGCAGGTTTTGTCAATGGTGCCATGCTCTACGACCGTCAGCATCTTCGACCCACATTCCAGCTTTCTGTCGGCAATCCGGGCAGTTCGTTTGCCATTGAAATAGCAAGGAATATAGGCTTGCCTTCAGAGGTTATAGAAATGGCAAAGGAGTTAGTTGGTTCCGATTATGTCAATTCTGACAAATATCTCCTTGATATTGCGCGCGACAGAAAATACTGGAGTAATAAGCGACAAAGTATCAAGGAAAAAGAGCAGCATCTCGACAAACTTCTTGAGAAGTATGAGGATACGGCTTCGGATCTTAAACAGAAGCGGACGGAGATACTGAAGGATGCCAGAGAAGAAGCACGTGAAATTCTTAAAACAGCGAATGCCCGTCTTGAGAAGGCCATACGCGACATTAAAAATGCCGAGGCTGAAAAGGAACGCACTCGTCAGATTCGCCGTGAACTTGAGGATTACAAGGAAAGCCTTAAGGAACCGACGGAGGAGAAATCTGTGCCTGACGCTTTGAAGCCCCTTAAACATAAGAGTCGTAAATCAAAGCAACAGTCTTCCGCCGTAAATCAGTCCGTAAAGGAAAAAGTGGCTTTTTCAGCCGGTGACTGGGTGAAGATGGATGGTTCCGGCTCGGCAGGACAGATCATCTCAATTCAGGGTAAGAAAGCTGAGGTCGCTTTCGGTCCTTTGCGTACTACAGTAGATCTATCCCGGCTGTCTGCTGCTCAGAAACCAAAGCAGTCGGCTGCTTCGCAGACTTTGACGGTATCAAGTCAGACTTCTGAAGACAGTCGTCGCCGTCAGCTGAACTTCAGGAATGAAATAGATGTGCGTGGCATGCGGGCCGACGAGGCCATACAGGCCGTAACGTATTTCCTTGATGACGCTGTTCAGTTCTCTGCCGGTAAGGTCCGGATCCTGCACGGTACCGGTCATGGCATCCTGAAGACACTGATTCGCGAGCAGCTCCGTGTCAATCCAAACGTTTCTTCCTACCATGATGAAGACGTCCGTTTCGGCGGCGCCGGCATTACCATCGTACACCTTGACTGATATTAACGTTATGGATATCACACCTTTTAAAAAGAATCCCGAAAAATACGCAGAGTATTATTCCCCGTCTTCCTTATTCGAAAAAATAAAGAAATTCGCGAAGAAGGCGGGGGCCAAAACTGTTTATCTTGTCTTGATCCTTTACTATGCTACATTTGATAAGTCTCTCCCGGTCAAAGACCGCCTTATGGTCTTGGCCGCTCTCGGCTATTTCATTCTTCCAGTCGACATCATTCCGGATGCCCTTATAGGAGGCTTCGCCGACGATGCCGCCGCACTCTTGTATGTGGCCAAGCATATCTGGAAGAACCTTTCTGCCGAGACTTTCAGTAAAGCCCGTCAGAAACTCAACGAATGGTTTGGCGAAGTAGAAGATTCCGAACTAAGCATATAGTATCAATATCTCATGTAATCCTATGTTTTTGTTTTAGTCTCCGGTCTTCTGCTATGAAGTTTTTCATTTATGAAAAAACTTTTGCAAAAGTGAAATTTTTTTCTTACCTTTGTCAGGTTAAACCACTTAAACCGACCTAAACAATTTAAACCAATAAATAGACCTGCACATGAAAGACTTGAAAATGTATATCGACGGTAAATTCGTCGAAAGCAGATCCGGTAAATGGATCGATGTCCTCAACCCTTCTACTGAGGAAGTGATCGCACGTCAGCCTGAGGCTACTAAGGAAGATGTCGAGGAGGCTCTTGACGCAGCCCGTAAGGCACAGAAGGCATGGGAGAAGACTCCGGCAATCCAGCGTGCCGCCTATCTGCTGAAGATTGCCGAGGGCATAAAGGATCGTCGCGACGAATTTATCGAAATCATAATGCGGGAACAGGGTAAGACCCGCAATTGGGCAACTATAGAAGTTGATGCCACAATCAGCTATTTCGAATATATGGCTACCTTCGCCCGTCATATCGAAGGCGAGATCATTCCCAGCGATAATCCCGGAGAGACAATTTTCCTTTCCAAGAAACCGATAGGTGTTGTAGCCGGTATCCTTCCGTGGAATTTCCCGTTCTTCCTTATCGCCCGTAAGGCCGGAGCGGCCCTTATAGCCGGATGTTCGATAGTGATAAAACCCGCTCAGCTCACTCCGGAAAACTGCTGCGCTTTTGCAGAAGTTGTTGACAAGGTTGGTCTGCCGGCCGGTCTTTTCAATGTAGTTACCGGTAAGGGAAGCGTGGTAGGTCATGAGCTCGCTGCAAGCCCGAAGATCGATATCGTAAGTGTGACCGGTTCTGTTGGTGCCGGAGAAAGTATTATGAAGGATGCCGCTACCAATATCACGAAGGTTTCTCTCGAACTTGGCGGTAAGGCTCCGGTTATTGTGTTCCCTGATGCTGACCTTGATCTCGCTGCTCAGGCCATTCTTGACAGCCGTATCGGCAACAACGGTCAGATCTGTAATAATGCGGAGCGCCTCTACGTACACAAGGATGTTAAGGATGCACTTGTAAAGAAACTTGTAGAGAAGTTTGAGGCTGTGAAAGTAGGCGATCCGTTCTCTGCAGACGATATCGACATGGGTCCTCTCGTGGAGAAGCGTGCTCTTGAGAGTGTTGAGGCCAAAGTGGAGAAAGCTATCCGCCAGGGTGCCAAGGTGCTTTGCGGTGGCCACAGGGTAGGAGAGAAGGGTTACTTCTATGCTGCTACATTGCTCGATGACTGCCGTCAGGACATGGATATCGTACATGAGGAGACATTCGGTCCCGTTCTTCCCATCATAGTATGGGATAATCTCGATCAGGTGATCGAATGGGCTAACGATTGCGAATACGGACTGGCCTCTTCGATCTTCACCAACGACATCAACAGTGCTGCCCGTTGCATCCGTGAGCTCGAGTTTGGCGAGACATATGTCAACCGTTTCCATTTCGAGGCTATCCAGGGCTTCCACGCCGGTGTGAAGAAGAGCGGTATCGGTGGTGCCGACGGAAAGCATGGCGTAGAGGAATATCTGCGTACCCACGTCACTTATCTCCAGACCCACTAATGAAAGTTGGACTTTTTATACCCTGTTATGTAGATGCCCTGTACCCTGAGGTCGGGGTATCTACTTATAGACTGCTTCGGAGTCTTGGGGTAGACGTAGATTATCCGGAAAAACAGACCTGTTGCGGCCAGCCTATGGGTAATGCCGGATTTCAGGGAAAATCAGAGAAACTTGTGGAGAGTTTCGACGAGCTTTTCAGAGGATATGACTATGTGGTTGCTCCCTCTGCAAGCTGCACTTCATATGTAAGGTTTTTCCATCCCGAGATTGTCGGCCATGAGTGCGAGGCAGCAGGAAAGACGGTAGATCTTGTGGAGTTTCTTCATGATATTCTGAAGGTGAAATCACTCCCTGCCAGATTTCCTCATAAGGTAAGTCTTCACAATAGCTGTCATGGTGTGCGTGAGCTCGGACTTTCTTCTCCTACTGAACGGAATATCCCTCAGTTTAATAAGATTAAGGATCTTTTGCAGTTGGTAGATGGCATCACCGTATTAGAACCGGAGCGTCCTGACGAATGCTGTGGGTTTGGCGGTATGTTCTCCGTTGAGGAAACCGGAGTCTCCACTAAGATGGGGACAGATAAGCTTCACCGCCATATGGCCACCGGAGCAGAGTATATCACAGGTCCGGACTCTTCATGTCTTATGCATATGCAGGGCATCGCTGCCAAGCAGAAATTCCCGATTAAATTCATACATGTCGCTCAGATCCTGGCGGGTGGTCTTTGATCGTTAATCGTTTCATTGATCGTTAATCGTTAATCGTTGAACAAATGAGTACGCAACATTCTAAAAAAGCGAATATATTCGTAAAAGACACCGCAGTCGTAGACCGGCATGACGCTACTTTCTGGGCCGTTCGTTCCAAAAGAGACAAGATGGCTCACGAAGTTCCTGAATGGGAGGATCTGCGTGATGCCGCCAGCATGATAAAGAAGCATACCGTGACGCATCTTGCCGATTATCTTGAGAAGTTTGCGGCCAATGCTGAAAAAAACGGAGTGCATGTGCATTGGGCAAAGGATGCCGACGAATATAATGCCATTGTGCTCGGGATTCTCGGTGAGCATGGTGTGAAAAAGGTTGTCAAGAGCAAGTCTATGCTCACGGAGGAATGCTGCCTCAATGATAGCCTGGCGGCTCATGGTATTGATGTAGTGGAGACCGATCTTGGCGAACGTATACTGCAGTTGCTGGGTGTGCCTCCAAGCCATATTGTTATGCCTGCCATACATATCACGCGCGAGCAGGTCCTCGAGTGTTTCCGAGGTCATGGAATAATTGAAAAGGAAGGCCGTAAGGCTGCCGAGAGTATGCATGGTGATCTCAATACACTGATTGCGGAGGCGGATCCGACTTTCCTTACACGTTGCGCGCGCTATCATCTGCGCGACAATTTCATGACAGCCGATTGCGGCATGACAGGCGCGAATTTCGGCATTGCCGAGACCGGCGAGGTCGTTGTGTGCACTAACGAAGGCAACGCTGACATGAGCACCTCGATTCCTCCTCTGCATATTGTGTCTATGGGTATCGAGAAACTCATACCCGATTATAAGTCTATGGCTGTGTTCCAGCGTTTGCTCGCACGAAACGGCACCGGACAGCCCACTACCGTTTATACGTCTCACTTCCGCAGACCGCGTCCCGGTTCGGAAATGCATATTATTCTTGTCGATAACGGACGTAGTGATATTCTGGGTAATGAAGACCATTGGCAGACATTGAAATGTATGCGTTGCGGTGCCTGCATGAACACGTGTCCGGTCTACCGGCGTTCCGGAGGATACTCATATTCATATTTCATTCCCGGTCCCATAGGCATCAATCTTGGTATGCTGCGTGACAGTGACAGACATTATGGAAATTGTTCGGCATGTTCTTTGTGTTGCTCATGTGATAATGTATGTCCGGTGAAGGTAGATCTTTCCTCGCAGATATATAAGTGGCGTCAGCAGCTTGACAGTATGCATCATGCCGATCCTATGAAGAAGACTATGTCGGAAGGAATGAAGATAATGTTCGATCATCCCGATCTCTATACCTCGGCATTAAAAGTTGCTCCTGTTGCAAATCATCTTCCTGACTGGCTCACCGGTATGGCGATGAAGCCTTGGTGCTACGGACACACAATGCCGGTCTTCGCCAAGAAATCTTTCCATCAGCTCTGGAAATCCGACCTCAAAAACAAAAATTGACATGGCACTGTTTCTTTAGGTCAGAGACCTGATTATCGTGTCTACACCCCAGGCTTTAGCCGGGGAAAAATAAAAGTCACAGAAGCCTCGGAGAGGCGTTTTGTGAAAATTATGCATTATGCATTATGAATTATGCATTAAAGTTATGACCACCAAAGATACTATCCTCAATAATCTCCGCCGCAATGTGCGTGAGAAATACGATAAGCCTGACCTCTCGTTTGCCAAACTGGAGTATTCCGACCCAGTAGCAGCGTTCATACAGACTGCAACCACTGCAGCAGGTGCGAAAGTTCTGGAAATGCAGGAAGGTGATGACATCAACGAATTGATTCGCAAATCTTATCCTGACGCAAAGACAATTGCAAGTAATGTTCCCGGCATTAAGGCCGACAGGAATCCCGATGAGGTATGTAAGCCTCAGGATCTTGATGGCACTGACGTAAGCGTGGTGGAAGGTACTGTGGGATGTGCCGAGAACGCCTGTATCTGGGTTCCTCAGACCATGAAGCAGCGAGCTGTCTGTTTCATTTGTGAGTATCTCGTGATTATTCTTGACAGAAGGAATATCGTAAATAACATGCATGAGGCATACTCCCGGATAGAGATGCCTGAAATGGGCTTCGGAGCATTTATTTCCGGGCCATCCAAGACCGCGGATATTGAGCAGGCCCTCGTCTACGGGGCTCAGTCCTTCTGCGGCGTCACAATTATCCTCCGCTGATATTATCAATGTCAGGCATCCCTGCCTGACTGATGGGGGCGGTCATTCTGACCGTCCCCGCTCGTTAAATATACTATCTTACTTTTATATTATAGATATTTTTAGTAACTTTGCATCCATGAAACGACACTTCAACACACATATTGAAGGTCTTGACCTTCAATTCTGGCATGACTTGATAGAAAGCCGTGGCAAACTTGTGTCGTTGAAAAAAGGAGAGTATCTTTGCCGCAAGGGTGAACCGACCAATATTTTCGGCTATGTGAAATCCGGATACTTCAAATATACCGTGGATGGTACCGATAAGATAGGTGGTTTTGCATTTCCTGAGGCCTTGGTGGGTGATTATCCCTCATGCATGGACAATGCCCCTGCAATGTTCGATATTGTGGCAGGTAAGAATTCTGAAGTATGGATCAGTGATGCCACCATACTTCCGAGACTGTTTGAGGAGGATATCGAGGCAGGACGACACGGACGTCTTTTTATGCAGGCGGCTTATGTCTCATTGGCAAACCGATATCTTGCCTTATACGCGAAGTCTCCGATGGAGCGTTACCTTGACCTTATTCATGAGCATCCGCAGATTGAGCAGGATGTATCTCAAAAAGAGATTGCAGGATATTTGCAGATAAGGCCCTACAGTCTGAGCCGCATAAAGAAGAATATCTTAGGCAAAAACAATTAATCTCATACACCTAAGTGTATATTTTGTCCTGTCCGAAACGATTTTCGGCCAATCACATTTTAAATTTCATTTATAGTGCGTAAATTTGTAAAACGTATCTCATTTTAATAAACATGTATAAGATCTTTAACACAAAATAGAATGATTTATAATTTACATAAATACATAATCCAAAAATGGATTGAGCTGAGAATGTCAGCCGAAGAATTTTATTTCAAGGAGCCGTTTGATATAAATCAGGAATATCCGATAATGAAGAGCATTATTTTTTTCGCTTTGTTTCCTATTGAAATGATATTTATATTTACTTTTGCGAGAATATATGGCTCTCTCAGCTCTTATATATTATGGATAATACTCATAATGTCAATCATTAACTTAATGATATCAAACATCTTCATAAATTTAATAAAGAATAGTCCATTTATTAACGAAACAATCACGTCTTATGAACAATTAAATTATGAAAGTCGAAAGAAACTATATTCTTTAAAAAATGGCATAATTGTTATTTTTTGGATGGTATTGATACCTTGGCTTATATGTTTTATGTGCATATCATTTGTATGTTTTATAATTCCCCATTGACAATTATCGATATTTTCGGCTGATTTATAAATTATAATGCAATGATATGACAATGGGAAAAAGTAAGATGAACCATATTGATTTTCACTCTGTACAAAAATAAACTGCTACTTATAAAAAGTACGAAGTGTCTTATAATGAAAACAACTGCTAACTGTAGGCTCTGGTTACTTATGGCAATGTTATTGGTATATCCGACAATTATTAGGGCAGAAGATACCAATACAATCAAAAAAGACAGTCGTATATCATGGGCTATTATGCCTCAGTTTGATATAACACTTCCGGGTAACTGGAAAACCCTGAAGCCAGCCGAAGAAATAAAAATGAATTACGGAGGCGGAATCGGTGTCAGTGGCAGGATTCAACTTAAATCAGACTGGCTTATCGAATCAGGAGTTTCAATCTGTTATGACAATTTGCAAATAACATCTTCAAAACTTTCACAGCATACATTTCAATTAAGTAAGTGGTCGATTCCAATATCCATTTCCTTAGGACATTCCTTTAAGATTGACGAAGGTCGGGATATAGTGCCTCTTGCAGGTGTTGAAGGCTCATATTCCTTTAGTAACAAAATCAATGAAAGCTCCGGCACGTATGGATACAAATGGAATTGTTTCAACATATCGTGGGGAATAGGGTGTGGATTATTATTCAGTGATCGATATGAAATAGACGTGATGGGATATTTTGGATTAGTGAATATAATAAGGCATTCAGAAATTGACCTAACTGATAATAAGATCCGCATGTCTTTTAAGTATTATTTCAGATA
>JAIEBK010000035.1 GCA_029070945.1 Muribaculaceae bacterium | reverse complement strand
ATGACAAAAATCCGTGCCGCCGTAGTAGGCTACGGCAATATCGGCCGCTTCACGGTCGAGGCCCTTGAGGCCGCTCCTGATTTTGAGATCGCCGGCGTTGTGCGCCGCAATGTTTCTGACATTCCGGCAGAATTGGCCACATATAAAGTCGTGACCGACATCAGAGAACTCGGCCACGTTGACGTTGCCATCCTCTGCACACCCACCCGTGAGGTGGAGAAACATGCCCTCAAATATCTCGCTATGGGCATCAATACCGTCGACAGCTTCGACATACACACCTCCATCCTCGACCTGCGCCGTTCGCTCGACGCCGCCGCCAAAACAGCAGGCAAGGTATCGGTGATTTCAGCCGGCTGGGACCCCGGAAGCGATTCAATCGTCCGCACCCTTATGGAGGCGGCAGCCCCCAAGGGACTTACCCACACCAACTTCGGCCCCGGCATGAGCATGGGACACACCGTATGCGTGAAGTCAAAACCCGGAGTAAAAAACGCCCTCTCCATGACAATGCCCAAGGGCGACGGAATGCACCGCCGCATGGTATATGTGGAGCTTGAGGATGGCGCGAAACTCGAAGATGTGGCCAGAGCCGTGAAGGAAGACCCCTATTTCGCATCCGACGAGACCCACGTGATGGCTGTAGAGAGCGTCGACGCTGTCAAGGATATGGGCCATGGCGTACATATGGTGCGTAAGGGCGTATCAGGCAAGACCCAGAACCAGCGTTTCGAGTTTAACATGTCGATCAACAACCCTGCGCTCACCGCCCAGCTTCTTGTAGGCGTGGCTCGCGCCGCCATGCGTCTGGCTCCCGGAGCATATACCATGATCGAGATTCCCGTCATCGACCTTCTGCCAGGCGACCGCGAATCCCTCATTGCCCATCTGGTCTAAATTAATTATGGAACGGAGGCTTCCCTGCCTCCGACATGCAGACTAAAAGTATGGCCGGACCTCCCGAATGGAAGTCCGGCCATACCCATACATCCGGGTCGTAGCCTTAAACTCTTAACCCTTAACTCTTAACCCTTAACTCTTAACTCTTAATACACCGTCTTCTTACCGTTGCAGATCACGATTGTTCCTTTCTGAGGAGCAGTGACGGGCATACCCTGAAGATTATAATATCTCGGTGATACGGCTTCCGGTTCCATGCAGCTCACGCCGGCTGTCACGTCGACATAATCGCTGAATTCGGCACGGAGCACATATTCCGTTTCACTTTCGCCGGATTCAGAATCTTCGTTAAAGCTGATCACCGTATAGGTCACAGGCTTACCCTCGGCATCATACTCCACTATTCCTTTTGTGCCTTCCACATAGTTGCCTTCCATTCCTTCCTGAGAAAGCTGCTCAAGAATCAGGAGACCCCATTCGTCAGTACGGGCTTCCTGTGTCATGGAAAGCAGTACCTGACCCAGGAACATAGCCTTTGTCACAACAATATATCCGTCGTTTTCCAGCGGTGTAACTTCAGATGTGGTAATCATAGACATACCGTTGAGATTCGTTGTCATCGACATTGTATATGCACCGCCGGCGGCGTAATCAACTTTCAGGTCAAAGATCAGTCCGTCAGAATCCTCCATCTGGCCCGACTTAATGCGGTTGCTGCCGGCGAAAATATTATCCATGTCTACGATCTGACCGTCGGTAGTGTCCCAGACTATATCGGTTATCTTATCTCCGGCAACCCAGAAGAATTCTTTTCCGTCGTAATCAAGTATCTCCTCCGCTATCTCCGTAGCCTTGCCGTCAGCTCCGTAAGTGACTTTCAGACGCTGCGTAGGATCAAAAATTCCATCATAGAGTACCGCTATGACCGTTTCCGTGACATTGCCTGCCCCGTCGCGGGTGATCCTGCGCTCGTAGTTGTTGCCGTTCTGAATCCATTCCCCGTCCCAGAGCCATTCATAATGACGGGTGATAACGTTTGTGAGAATAGGGTCATACCCGATCTCTACTTTCTTATCATTCTCAAAATTCACTCCGTCTGCCGAGATTTTCGATAATTCGGAGACACGCATTCCGTTGGCGTCATAACCGGTTTCAACCCTTGTGAATATCCCGTCCGCATCTTCCGACGTCTCCAGGATGATGTTTCCTGACGTGTCATAGCTATACTGTATGTTCTCCTCAGGTATCCACTCTTCGCCGTCCCATCCAAAGGTCTTTGCCTTGCTCCACTTGAGCTTACCGGCAAGTTCCGAGACATTCATCTTATGCGTCAATCGCTTTCCTGCGGGTGTCTCAGGCATTTCAGACTGTCCGTACATAGTCTGCACACGGGCCTTGATATCCTTCATCAGCTTCAGCGGAGAAGTCTGACGCGCGGTCACCGGCATAGCCATCACAAATGCCAGGCCTAACACTGCTACTGTAGAATTCCTCATAAATCTTTCATTTTAATATTTCACCTACAAAATTAATATTTTTTTCTTATAAGACGCTTTTTTGATGAAAAAATTACGTTTTCTTTTTAATAAATTGTCTAAACGACTTATTAAATAAAAAAGAGCCGCACATCACGCGCGGCTCATCGTGTCAAACATGGTATAGGATTAGACTTTAGTTTATCTTGAGTGTTTGTGTATTTTAATTGTCCGTTTGATTAATCATTAATCATGATGCATCATGTTTTATAATGATCAGTCATTCACAATCTTTACGCTCTCTGAGCTTCCATCAGAGTATACTACCTTTTTTATTATCAATCCGGCAGCGTCGACTCCGACGCGTACACCCTGCAGGTTGAAATATTCCACAGCAACGGCTTCCCTGACGCAGACATCCCCGTCGATCTCTTCCACACCGTTTCCGTCAGCGATCGTGCGAAGGGCTGCATGAACAGCATAATACGCTTCCTTTGGCTTCACGCTTCCGTCATAGATAAGAGGATTGTTCTGGCGCCATGAGTCGGGATCGCACAGCCCCCATATGAGCACGGTCTTGCAGTTGCTGAGCGAGAGGGCGGCCATAACGGCGGCGCAATAGTCTTCGGCCTGACGCTTAGCGGCGTCGGCGGCCTTGGGATCGGCCTGCGCTATGTCAAGCTCCGTGACAGCCACCTCAAGGCCAAGATCCTGATAGCGGCGGAGGTTATCCTTGAGTTTCTTGGCATTGAGCTGTCCTGTGGTAAGGTGGCACTGGAACCCGACGCCATGGATCGGCGTACCCTGCTCCACCAGCTTCTTCACGAGGTTATAGTAAGCCTCGGCCTTCGGTTCTCCAATGAATTCCACGTCATAGTCATTGATGAAAAGCTTGGCCTCGGGATCCGCCTCATGCGCTGTGCGGAAAGCCTGGTCTATGAATTCCTCGCCGATCACGTTATACCATACTGTCGGACGCATCTTGTAACCCTCCGGATTACTCCATACCACGCTCTGGTCGTCATCAAGACACTCGTTGACCACGTCCCACTCGCGGATACTCCCTTTCAGACCGCCGGCGACACCGTTGATATGGTTACGCATTATGTCAGTAAGCTGTTCCTTGTTCCAGCCCTTGTCGTTTTTCTTTCCGTCCTGCGATATCCAGCCCGGAACCTGCTGGTGCCATACCAGCGTGTGGCCCCTTACTTCCATTCCGTGGGTACCCGCGAAAGCAGTCAGTTTCCTTGCGTCGCCAAGACTGAAATTATTCCTGCTGGGCTCAGTAGCGTCGATCTTCATCTCATTCTCGGCTTCCACGAGGTTGAACTGTGTGGCTACGGTCGAAGTCTTGGCGTTGCTCATGTCGGTCAGGCTGTAGTTCCATACCGGTACTGCCACGCCTATCGACTTGCCGGCCACCTTCGCGTAGTCGCGCAGGGGAGTGGGATCGTCATAGTCCGCTGCCCAGTCTACTATATAGTCGCTGTTGTCATCATTGTCGGTAACTTTGCCATCTTCAAGTATGATGTCGCCCTGACCGGAATATTCGGTAGAGATAACCGTGGCTGTCACTTTATAGCCGTCGGCTGTCTCTGTCTCCTTCACGTCCCACGTATAGGCCTTCGGATACTGGATGCGGAACTTCCAGCCCTTTGCGTCATCATCGTTTTTACTGCCCGCAGAGATAAGCGTGAAACTGTCGCCTGCTTTCAGCTGCGCGTTCTCACCGGTCTTTATCTCAAGGATCGGCATGGCGTCAGACAGCTCGTAGGCCTCATCTCTCGGATTGAGGGCTATCGCTCCCGTCACGTCCAGACGGCCGGCCCTGTCGGCGGCGTCTATATTGAGGATGATGCGCGATGTCGGATGCAGTTTCACGTCGCAGGCGGTTCCTCCGGCGAAGTCAGCCACTGTCAGTGTGTATCCCTTGCTGTCGCCAGGCTCCATATGTCCGTAGATGTCGGCCATACCGGATATGTGTCCCGAGCCGCCGACACATGTCCCGGCATATGCCATGACGCCTACGGCATTACCGCCTACGCCTACGGCGCCCGGAAGTTTCTTCTCGCGGGCCTCTGCAGCATCGTTGCTTATAAGCAGTCTGCCCCCTGTCACTGTCGCTATGCCGGTGATGCGGTTGTCGTTGCAGGTCAGCGTGTACGTTCCCTTTCCTTCTTTCACAAGTCCGACCATCGACGTTCCTTCTGCCGCGATTCGTCCTGCGAGTTCGGAATCAGTGTCATCGCTTCCTACAAGATAATAGACGCCCTTCTGCTTGTTGCCTTTATAGTAGCCCATCAGGCGGCTGCCAGGTTCCATTCGCAGAGAAGCCATGCGGTGTGCTCGAGGGTTATTGCCGTCTTCCCCCGCCAGTGTGGCTCCTTCATGGAGTATCACCCGGTTGCCGGCGAGAAGCGTGGTGTAGCGGCCTTCCTTGATCGAGGTCTTCACGCTGCCCGCGTCAAATTTCACGTTGCCGTGAGCAAGTATCTGGCCATACCATCCGGCCTTTACATCCTTGTTCACTTCCGGCCAGGGATATATATGTACGTCTCCGCTGAATCCACCCCAGTCGGGAAGCGTTCCGGAATTGTTGCCTATATAGGAGCGTTCGCCGCCCGCATGAATCTTGAGTGTTCCCTCTCCCTTGATCGGAGAGAACCAGTAGGTATAGCGCGAGGTATGGACGTTGAGTTCCGTTCCGGCCGGAATCATTATGCCGTCGCCGTATTGGGTATATGACGATGAGGTGCTCTTCGGATCGCTGAAATCAAGCTTCCCGCTTTCATACGTATTGAAATCCGGACCGGAGAGGCGTACATCATCGATATAATAGTCTGAATTGTCTGAATTGAATCCTATGCGCAGATAAGGAGATGTGTTGCCGGTCGAGACCGCCGACGGGGTATAGCTCCATGTCTTCCAGGTCGACACCGGCCCGTAGGAAGGCCAGCTTTCCTCGTGAAGCTTGTCATCACCCACAAAGATCTGGAAATTCTTCCATTCCTGGCAGGGATCGTTCTGATGGCGGCATATCTTAAGAGAGAGAGTCTCGACACGGTCGGTGAAGTTAACGCCGGCATACTCGGCCGGAAGCTCAAACTCCACATGGTCGTTCCAGCCGTGGTTTACCACGTGGAGCACCTTGTTGCCTGAGTTCAGTGGGTCCGCCTCCACCGTGGCGGTGGCTGCCGTCGGATCGCCGAAATTATTCCAGACCTTGAAGGTCTGTCCTATCTCGCAGTCTTCAAAGTCACACACCAGATAATCTGCAGCGCAGACCGTCGATGCGGAAAGAGCCATACCTGTGATGGCAGCCAATCTTGTAAATCGCGTCATGTGGATGTCTGAGTAGCTTTTTTACACTTCTATTTTGCGGGAAACCGTCTCGGAGCCAACAACGAAAGCGTTGACAGCAACGGCATCTTTTCCACATGCAAAATTAGCGAATACACTACATATCAGACATATGCCTGCGTATACAAATCATTCAAATCCGTAACCATCCCTCCCCGTCTCGTTCCCTTCCGTCAACACCACGCAATAATACACCCGACATATGAATCAGGTTCGGATCCTAACGAGCCAGAACGTCAGATATGATGACTTCAGCCTTTTCCATTTCCTCCTGTCCCACTCCCCACGGAAGCGATGACAATGAGTTCCGGGATGTACCGTATACCGGCCTTATAAGCACATCATACCACAGTGAAGACAGTACATACACAGCGAAATTGTCTACTATATGGAAGCCGTCATCGGAAAATCCGTTCTCCACATCCGGAAACTCCTCTCTCAGCTGCTTGACAAGGGGAGCAGATGGGATGCAGATATCAAAATATCCGGAAATTTTGTCATATGTCTTCATGATATCATCATACATCTTTTCAGAATTTCGGTCATAATATTTGAAATCCGGATGTTCTGTCCATGGAGTATAAGCCCAGGTGCAGTGCCATGCCAGCAATGCTTCGGGATTCGTATCATGAATAAGCTTTGTAAGATTGGATAGATAAGGTTGGTAAGTGCTGTACAGTCCCGAATGTCCTGACACCTGCTGCAGCGTTATGATGTCCCAGTCTAAAATCTCAAGTGCTTCGTCAAGGGTCTTGATGTCCGAGAGAGTCCATTCTCCATTGTCAGAGTAATAGAGGGTATATTCCTCTGAGTTCTCGATATGGCCTGCCCAGTGCATCTTGAGGGAGCAGCCTCCACGCGTCACTCTCGCTATGCAGATGGAGTCTCCGTTAAGACGGTTGATCAGCCATGGCATGTCAGTAGTGGCGTTGACGGTGAAGCTGTTGCCGATGGCAAGTATCTTCAGAGATGAGCCATGATGCCGTTGCCATAGCGGATTGTCTTTGAAGGCGGTACTGTCTGCCGGAATTTCTGTTGGCTTATCTCGGCGGTATCCGTCAGGTTCTTCGCTACATGACGACAGAGCCGTCAGCAGTATAAATATTATCAGGGTTATTCCTGTGAGTCTCATGATGATGTTTAAAGTTTTAATCGTTAAGTAGCTGATCAAATTAAACGTATATTATCCGCGCCGGCGATTCCGAGGCGATTTGGCTGCGGAGTGAGGGAGCGATGCGGGCATCGTGACCGAGCGACAAAGCCGAAGCGGCCGGAATCGGCAAG
>JAIEBK010000034.1 GCA_029070945.1 Muribaculaceae bacterium | reverse complement strand
GAAAAATACTCCTCGAGAGCTTCGGGCACTTCGCCGAGTTCGTCTTCCCAGCGGAGGATTCCGTCTACTTCAGTGCGTTTAGGGCGGATCGCATCGAGCCATCTGAAGCCCGGCAGATATTTCTGTGTCTTTTTCACGAGGAAGATAGGTGTTGTATTGCCTGTCACTTCCGGCCACATCTTGATCTTCTCGATCTGACGGTCTTCAAGATCTACAGTCATATAGCTGCTCTCTGCGTCCACGAGCTTATTGAATGAAGAGTCGTTCTCCATCGGAAGCATGATCACCTGCACGTTTCCATCTACAAAAAGACGTTTGAGATAACTGTCTTCAAACCAGGCCTCCATTTTCTTACCCGATAACTGGTTGTAGAAATCCTCATCCACATATTCAGCCATGAATCCGGATTTCGGGAGGAGTGCATGGTCGACCGTGCTGTCATTGAAATGCAGAATTATCTCCTCTCCGTTGACCTGCCGGGCATCGCTCCAGACCACAGGCTTACGCTTCATGAACATCAGCGAATCGTTCTCGTATATCTCGAGAGTGTCAGCCACTCCCTGAATATCCTGATTGAAAAATCTTGCCCTCGGATAAGCCTTTGCTACGTGATAATCGCGTATCTCCTGAATGATCATCTCAATCTCAGGCTCCTTCCTTTCCGTCTGCTGTGGAGCTTCCGTACGAGGCTTATCTTCTAAAGACGCCAATGACAGGCCTTCAAGTCCTGAGGGTTCAGGCGGAATGCTGTCTGTGGATTCAGAGGTCTCGGGATCTTCATTGATTTCAGTGTTCTCATAATCACCGGAGATGTCGATAGTGTCTGAAGTGTCCTGATCTGCTGAGACTACGGGCTCTTCCTGAATTTCCGGTTCGGGAGGAGTATGCTCCTCCTTTATGATGTCGAGCATGGATGCAAGAAGCCCTGTCATCTCGCTTTTCGAAATAGGAGGCATCATTTCTTCATCGTCTGATTCCCATTCGAGATATTCGAAATCGTTCACGCTGAAGGGTTCGGCGACAAACTTCTCAGGATAAAATTTCGGCACACGGATGGTATCCTGGCGAATATATGTGAAAATGGTGTCGGCTCTCAGGAACAGGGTGTCGGGACGGGAATACTCCTTAAGCAACGGATAGCCTGTAGCGAATGCTTCCTTCGTAGAGTCGTTGTACATGCCGAAGGCACTGATGAGAATGAGTTTATTTGCCGTGTCGGTAATGACAGTAGGCATTGACAGCTTGTTGATGTCGCGGTATTGATAGGCCCAGCTTATGCGGGTGGCATTATCATATATGATCGAGTCTCCTTCCAGTGTCGTGGCTCGTCCGAGAGAGTCCTTGTGGATGATGGTCGACCTATGTGTCATCTCGAGGTTGCCGAGCTGAGTATTATACCATCCCTTGCTCGTATATATCGTGTCGTTAGGACCGTAAATGTCTGTAGGACTGTCGATACGGGCCATATGAGTCGCTGTGTTATAATAGAGCGTGTCGCTGAGAAGGGAGTAGTTATCCCGATGGTTGACAAGCTCCACATCGTAGAAGAATTCTGCATCTTTCGTCCTGCTGTTATACTGACCGAAAGTGGACGTTAGGGTATTGACATCGTCTTTCAGCAGGCCGCCGCAACCATAATAGCCTATCTCGAGATCGACATCGTAATCGAGCGTGTCGGTGAGAAGTTCGCCTGTAGGATCCTTAAGACGCACCTTATTTTCAGACGGTCCGTTGGTCAGCTTTGCAAGCCGGGCATCGCCGTTGTAGTAAAGCTGGTCCGCCCATACAAAGAGAGTGTCGCCCTGCTCCATGCGGATATGTCCGAAAGCATCGAGTGAGTTTATCTCAGGGTAATAATAAGCAGAATCGCAGAACATCCACAGGGAGCCCTGACGGAACTTCACGTTGCCTGTTACGATCTGCTTTTCCGTAGTGTCGTTCCAAGCCGGCTGCAGCTTATAAAGGCTGTCGGCGTATTCAAGAAACACCTTATCGCTCTGATAGCGGTTCTGGTCAGGAATCACCGGCCGTATCGGCTTGGTGGGAGCGGGACGGGTGTACGTCTCCTCCTTCTTCTTGGCTTCCTTTTTCCTGACCTGCTGGGCGTATGCACTGAAAGCGATGTCGCCGATAAAAATCAGTGACATCGCCGCGATAATCCATAGAAAACCCTTCTGATAGCGAGTCATTTCAGCTTTCAGGTGAAATAAATTATTTTTGAGCTTTCTCCTTCTCCCAGCCTTCGTAGTGGAAATCACAGTTGTTCCAGCCTTCGGAGATATGCACGTATGTGTCTTT
This sequence comes from Muribaculaceae bacterium, assembly GCA_029070945.1. Classification (GTDB taxonomy): domain Bacteria; phylum Bacteroidota; class Bacteroidia; order Bacteroidales; family Muribaculaceae; genus Lepagella. The sequence goes on along the minus strand of JAIEBK010000034.1, from coordinate 300 downwards.
AATCTTCTTCTCTACCCAGTCTTTTATAATCTGCTCCTTAGTGTAGTTCTCATACATATGCTTGAGCATCGTATAGTCTTCGGCAAGATTGGCGGAATGGCCCGGAATCCTGTTCTGAAGCCGTACCATTACAGCAACATCCTGGTTTTTCTTCTGATCGGTCATCACGAAAGGTTCGCTGATATCGCCGGGCTGCATACTTTCGATGCGTCGCGCGATCTCCGGGGGAAGATCCTGCATCTCGAAGCGGGTGGTGCCGAATCGCTCGCTCTCTTCATTTGAGTTGACCATCATACCCTT
>JAIEBK010000033.1:3143-5588 GCA_029070945.1 Muribaculaceae bacterium | reverse complement strand
ATAAAAATAATAGTGTATTTTCGAGAGTGCGGTTTCTTGCACATCCGAAGATATTTTGCTAATTTTGCGGTTACAATAACTAAACTGATTTATATGAAACTGAAGACAATTATTTTATCGTTGGCTCTGTCGGCTATGCCGATGAGTGCAATGGCTGATGGCGTCTATACGCGCCAGTGCGATGATAAGGCGAAAGTAGAGATGGCTTCCGGATGGATGGCTTCCGGAGCCTGGCGCAATGGCTTTGAAAAGGCTGAACCCCACGAATCCGTGAACGCCATAGATTTCTATGAGCAGTATTCGAAAAATAAGGATCAGTGGAATGCCATGTTCCGCTGGCTTGAGAATACCGACCTGCTGGCTATTCCCGGCGGAAAACATCCCATCGAGGGCACTACTCTCGTGGTCAGTGTGGAAGACAGTCAGAACGGACCTCTCGAGAAAAGACAGTCTGAGAGCCACCGTAAAAAAATCGACTTCCAGTATGCCGTGAAGGGAACGGAGCGTTTCGGCATCATCGACCATGAGACTTCCGTTCCGAATTGTGAGTATAGACCTGACGTAATTCACTACGACTACGATAAGTCAAAGGCAAGATTCTACGACTCCACACCCGATAAGTTCTTCCTCTTCTTCCCGGAAGACTGGCATATCGCCAAGATCAATAACGATACTGACGACCAGAATATCCGTGTAATAGTCGTCAAGCTCGACTATGTGGAATAACCCGGCTATGCGGAATATTCGGTAGGGACACACAGCTTGTATGTCCGTCATTTACGGTATAAATCAAGCGGCTACCTCCTTGGTCAGGAAGTAGCCGTTGATTATTATTGGATTTTCTTCAGTGAAAACTGATTATACATAATGCATTCTGAATTATGCATTATTACGATGGCTGATGTGTCGGACGGAGCAGATCGTTGACGGTCTTCACTGGGTTGAAGGTCTCTACAGGCACTTCCACCATAAGGGTGTTCCAGTCGCTCATAGCGCCGTTCCATAGGCCGGGAAGTTCGAGAGCCTTGATTTCCACTCCCTCACGGCTCTTGATGGAGATAAAGCCGGTGGCTTTATCCACATAGTCGGGCAGATAGAATTTCTCTCCTTTATAGTCCTTGGTACATACTACAAGGTCAACAGGATTGAAGTGGGTGGATTCCTTGAGAAGTTTCTGTGCTTCTTTGTCGTTCGGATTGATCTGTGATGACTCAAGTATCTGCGGGCTTACAGTGCCGTCGGGATTGTATACGAGGAAAGGACCGCCGCCCGGCTCACCCTCGTTCTTCACCATGCCGCAGACACGGGTAGGACGGTTGAACTTGCTGAAGAGATAGTCGCGGAGCTGTTCCGGAGTCATTTCCGAAGCCTTGTCGTGTGTCACGCACAGCTTATGGCGCAGGAAGTCAAGCATCTCTACCATTTCATCGCCGGAAGGAATACCCTTTGCGAGCTTTTCGCAATATTGGTCGATCTTTCTCTTGATTCCTACGAGGATGCCTCCAAGCACCATCTTGTAGGTTATTGTCGGCTGACGAAGCGCGTCAGGTACGAGGTTGTCGATGTTTTTGATGAATATGACGTCGGCGTCGAGATCGTTCAGGTTTTCGATGAGTGCTCCGTGGCCGCCGGGGCGGAAGAAGAGTTCCTCGTTCTCATAATAGGGCGTTCCGTCCATCTTCGATGCCACTGTGTCGGTGGATGGTTTCTGAACACTCAGTGTGATATCGTATTCCACTCCGTAGGCGTGTTCCATGACGCTCTTTATCTCTTCGAGCTTAGCCTCTACGAGGGGCACATGCTCTTCCGATACAGTGAAGTGAAGATGCACCTTGCCGTCTTTACCGGCTGCATACTGCGCGCCTTCGGCAAGATGCTCCTGCAGCGGGGTGCGGCTGCCGCCCATCTCCTTGTGGAATTCAAGGAGAGCCTTGGGAAGTTTACCGTAGTTGAGACCCACCTTGTTAAGCAGAATATCTACCACATCTTTATATCTTCCCATCTTGACGAGACTTGCCACGCTATAGCCGAAAAGCTGGAGACAGAGGAAATTCAGGCGGCCGAAGAAAGCGAAATTCTCGATATTCTCGAAAAATTTCTTAATAAAGTCGTTGTCTGGTTTGTTACTCTTGCCGTTGAGGAACGAGAAGAGATCCTTAAACATTCGGGAAGCGGCACCGCTGGCTGGCACCATCTTCATTACTTTGGCGCCACCGGCAAGATATTTATTCCACATTTCCTCGCTCTGCCTGATAAGTTCAGGTGTCGGGACTGTGAGTCCATGGCCGGGAGTCACGGCAGCCTCTATCTTGAGGAATGGAAATCCTTCCTTGAGCATCTTGAGCTGTTCGTTGAATTTTTCTTCTGAGATCCCTTTCTTTTTCAGGGTCTCTGAGTCTTTCACTGTAAGATTCATATTATCTATATTTTAAAGGTTATATCGTT
>JAIEBK010000033.1:0-3043 GCA_029070945.1 Muribaculaceae bacterium | reverse complement strand
GTTGTTTAATCGATTCTATTTTGGCACTGATGATGGCTCCTTTCTTGGCGAGCATCGGAATCATCCTCTCGTCGCGGGCTATCCGGCTGCTTACCTCATACAGGTTCCAGGTAGACATCATCACCGACTGCGCCTGTTTGGGATAGGAGTATGATCCTGTCTGCCGCCCTCCTTCAAGATAGATTATTTTCACGTCATTGCCGGAGTTCTCGGCTATAAGTCTTGCGCAGGAGGTGGCGGCGCTGTCAGAGAAGCAGACTGTATTAAGGTCTGTCATCCGGTAGTTGAGGGCCTGATCGTGCGGCACTACCGATGTCTCGGCTGTCAGGCCGTTGGTCTCTATTCTGAGACGGTCGAAATGTGCTCCTCCGGCGAGAGCCGCTATTAGCTCAAGTTTCTCGCTTTTCGTAATTCTCGCCACGAGTCCTGTGCTTTTAAGCGGATAGGTTGCCTTCCATGCTCCCGCTATGTAGTAACCTTCTACCTCACGCGGATTATCCACATACTCGAAAGAGTGCACCATGGCGTCGAAGCTGTTGTTGAGTGCCTGAAGCTCGGCCTTGATGGAGTCTGTCTGTCTTTCCACGGCTTTCAGCGAGTCCGGAAGTGACGCTTCCCATTTCTCCCTCTCGGCCTGAACTCGCTCCTTAGCCTCGTTTTTCCTCTGACATCCGGCAGCTCCCAGTGCCAGTATTACGCCTGCTGTCAGGGCAAGTATTTTATTCTTATTTATATACATCAGTCAGAAAAATTCTAAATTCTCCATTCACAATTCTAAATTCGTATTACCTCTTTCACTCCCTTTACAGTCTTTATCTTCCTGATGATGGAGTTCAGGACAGCATTATCAGACACTCCGAGCGTCAGATACCCTTGGAAGAGTCCGTCGTTGGAATCGACCTTGATGTTACGCAGCGATGCCTTTGTCTCCTTGCTTATGATGGAGGTGATGTTTGCTACGATTCCTATGTCGTCCTGACCCACTATGCGGAGCTGAGCCGGAAGTTCTGATCCTCCTTTGCCGCTCCATTCCACACGTATGAGCCTGTAGGGATAGCGCCCGCGGATGTTCGCGGCGTTGGGGCAGTCTGTCTTATGTATCTTCACCATGCCGTCGGAGGAAATGAATCCAAACACCTTGTCGCCGTAAATCGGTCCGCAGCACTTGGCAAACTTATAGCTGAGTCCTTTAATAGACTTTTCTCCGATAGTCAGTACCTCACCGGCCGACTCATGGTCGTCGCGAATCAGTTCGAAATCTTCCGCTGTGGTGCGTTCGGTCTGGTCTTCCGGGGCGGTAGCCACCTGATAGCTGTTGATGAATTTACCGGCGTCCAGTTTTCCGTCAGCGATATCGGCGAAGAACTCGTTGACGTATTTATAGCCCTCTTTCTTGATGAGCTTCATCATCGTGGACTCGTCAATCTCAATCTTCCGGTTCTTCGCTCTACGCATAAGCTCTTCCTTCCCGAGCTCCGCCCGGGCCTGCAGCTGCTCGTGAAACTTCTGCCGTATCTTGTTTCGGCTCTTTGAGCTGACCACAATGTTCATCCAGTCTGATTTCGGCGACTGTGTGGCCGATGTCAGGATCTCGACGGTATCGCCGCTTTGGATAACATGGCTTATCTTGCGATGTCGGCCGTTGACGATTGCTCCTGTGCAGTGTGCCCCGACGTTTGTATGGATATAGAAGGCAAAGTCAAGCACTGTCGCTCCTGCCGGAAGCTTGAAGAGGTCACCCTTCGGTGTGAAGGCATACACCTCCTTGGTGTAGATATCCATGCGGATATCCTTCATCAGCTGCATGGGGTCGTCTTTCCCGGCTTCGAGGATGTCGCGGATATTGTTCATCCACTGGTCGGTGGAGTCTGACTTCACTCCCTTGTAGCGCCAGTGGGCAGCAAGACCTTTCTCTGCCACAAGGTCCATCCTCTTGGTGCGGAACTGCACCTCAACCCATTTGGAGTCCGGACCCATCACCGTGGCGTGAAGACTCTCGTAGCCGTTGCTCTTGGGTATGGAGATCCAGTCGCGCATTCGTGACGGGTTGGGGGTATACATGTCGGTAAGTATGGAATAGGCGAGCCAGCAGTCGCTCTTCTCCTTTTCCGGTGGAGTATCTATTATCACACGGATGGCGAAGAGGTCGTAGATACGGTCAAGATCTACCTTCTGTTTTCTCATCTTGGCCCATATTGACGATATTGACTTTGTGCGTCCCTTGATGGAGAATTTCAGCCCTGCGTCTTCCAGTTTCTTCTTTACCGGGGCGATGAACTTCTCCACGTAAGCGTCACGTGAACGTTTGGTTTCGTTTAGCTTATTGGCTATCTGCTTATATATCTCTCGGTTGGTGTATTTGAGCGAGAGATCCTCGAGCTCACCTTTTATCTTGTATAGACCGAGGCGATGTGCCAGCTGCGCATAGAGCACATTGGCTTCGAAAGCCATGTTGCTCACCCATTCGGTATCGGGGTGCAGGTTGATTCGGCGCATCAGGACGAGGTCTCGCACTATCATGATAATGATGACGCGGATATCGTCGGCAAGCGATAGCATCAGACCTCGGAAGTTATCCTGATTCTGGATGTTCCTTTTAGCTGAGAACTGGGCTACAGTCTCCAACCCCTTGATCATGTCAGCCACATCCTGCCCGAAAGCTTCTTCAATCTCCGGCATGGAAATGACTTCTCCGTAGAAATCGCATAGCAGGATGGCGAGAAGTATATTGGTGTCGGCGTCTATGAAATGGGCGAAAGCATCGGCTGTCTCGAGCGCGAGAGCCATCCGGGGGAGCCCTTTCTCGTCGTAGGCTGATTTTCCGATGGCGCATGTCTTCTTAAGAAGAGTACGCATCAGTCGGTCGGTTTCAGGGGAGAAAGACGCTTGTGTTGCCACATCCTCGTAGAGGTCGTGGCAATGACGCAGAAGGGAGAGAGGAAGTCTGGTTTCTGGGGCCTTGATATCTTCCATAGTTCCGTCGGTATTTCTTAATGACAAAGTTAGTAAATAAAACGATAGAATGCAAAAAAAGTTGCGTTTT
>JAIEBK010000032.1 GCA_029070945.1 Muribaculaceae bacterium | reverse complement strand
ATGATATCGATCTTAACGTAACTATCTCCATTCTCTTCATTTCCTTTATGTTCATATCCGATCTTCCTTACGAGATCTCGGAAAGTACGTAAAAGAAAATCCTCCGTTGATGGCTCTATCGACGTATTATACTTTCTGCTGCTGAAAAACAGCCATACCACATTGTCAAGCATCCACTGCATGGGCAATGCTATGTAATCGTGTCTCTCTCTATAGAACTCATCGGGATCTATCCCTAATGCCAACGCATGCCCAAGTCTGTCGCCAGCTTCAAGTCCCAAAAAATGAATAGCCTCGTCTATGGCCCTAAGCCCGTCAGCCATATCATAAAAATCCTCTCCCACATGGAAGGTAGCCGCAAATCCGGCACTTTTCAGAAATCTGAATGTCTGCGCGAAAATCTCAGGTCGGCATCCTATTTCCGAACTTGCAGCGTCAATTCCCATTATTCTTGAAAGATAGGAGTTCTCCGCTCTTTCCCATTCCGACATCTTCAACAACTGTCTCAGTATTATGCTCTGATGATGGATCTTTTTCCTCAGTACTTCGTCTCTGACATAATCTCCGGGACCAGGAATTTCCATTTCCTTGAAATTTTCAGGATGTTTTAGAAAATGTATCAGCAGTGACCATTCGCAATCGGAATCCTTATCTAGCTTTGCTTTAATCCTGTTGCATTCCTTCTTAAATCCTCCAAGTTTATTCAGCTTATCGAATGGAATGATCCTTGTCTCGAAAACATCTGTATGGTTAAATGTAACAGCCTCCCATACTGCCAGGCAGGGCACAAGAGATCGATATTCAGGAAGCATGAACAGAGTCTTCAAATCCTGATATCTCTTGAAGTTCGCAAAACCTCTATTGGAGTCCACCTGTACTATAAAACTGCGAAACCTGTTTTTAGCAAGAATATATTGATAGAAAAGTCTTGACACCGTTTCATCGTCATGCTGTAAGATATACTTATACACAGCATAGAGAAACTTACGCTCCCCCGCTATCACCCTCATGGGAGACTCTATGTCGGCCGGTATGTAATCAAACGGGTCATTTTTTACCCTTTCCTCTTCTATTTCCGTCTGGATATGTTTAATATAAAAGTCCGGACTGCTTCTAATTTGGGAAAGCATGGCCGGATAATCTGAAACGCGACCATCAATAAGTCTCCAAAGATAAAGACGGATTCCACAAGCCAAAACCACGTAGGAATACATAGTTTTCGCTATATATGCCCTCCTCGAAGCGTCATGTGCCTCACCAAGACTGTCAAAACTCTTTTTCCGATTTACTATATAGTTCATGAGCGACACCCATGAAATAGTAAAGTTATCAGTCGACGCATACAGATGGCTATGCAGGTCACACATCCTGTTGGTCCGGAAAATATAGTTCAGATGAGGATTGTCATTGTGTAGTATAGTGGGCCATTTGCAGAAATCTATACCGTCATAATGCATCCGGTTTCTTATTTCAGGACTTTTTAGCTTAGGATGCTTAGGCAATGTCTGGTTATGATATGCCATAAAGGCTGCCACCATGGTGTCTTCTCCGACGAAAAGTGTCAGTTCTCGCCATCTGAACAGATGCCTGAATATCACCAGCGGCCCTCCGTTCTTGAGCCTCATTACTTCCTGAGTAAACCTGAAGAGCACATTGAAGATATCCTGCTTAGTCTTCGTTTGGGTATCTGATATATCCTCCGGAGGGAAAGCCCATTCATCGCGAAACAGGCCAAAAATCATCCTTATCTGGTCGTCAGACAACTCAGGATGATGACACCGACATTCATCCACAAACATTACATCACTGATGATCATATCATCAGTCACTTTATCCGTGTCTGACGTTCCTTCTTCACATTGCGCATCGAAATATCTTTCTGCAATCTTAGAGAAGGCAGTGTCTATGAATATTCGGATGAGATCCATCAGCGGGAAGTATTCTCCAAAGTCTCTACTACAACCTTTTTTCTCCTTAAGAATGAATCATATTCTCTCTTCTGAGCCTCTTTTCTATTTTCAATATTATCAAGGCTGGATTTGATATCGGCTTTCCGTTGTTTTAGCATTGAGGCATCCTCCACCATCTCATCCATGAGACTCTGATCCTTTTTAAGTTGAAAAGATATTTTCTCTGTATTATGTCGAAGTCGTTCCAACTGTGACGTTTTGCGAATTTCTTCTTCATTGCGTTTCTGGAGTTGCTCCGACAGATTGACAAATTCTTTTGATAAGATATTGAGATTATTCTCAGACACTTTTCTGAACTCTTCTATATCAATCATTTCTTTCTGTAGGACTTCAATTTCTCCCTTTAATGATGATTTAACAAGCGCCTTGGTTGCATTGAAGAAATCAGACTTCTTTTTTTGAATATCCTGTTGAAGTCTATCAAGTTTCCCTGAACCTTCGTCAATATTCTTCTTCAAATCCTCCATTTTCTCAGAAACCTCCGAAAGACGCTTGTTTATTAGTTGAATTGCCTCTTTACAGTCATTTAGCTCAACTGTACGCTTTTGCATCTCTTGTTCAAGAAATCTCATAGATTGTTCCTCTTCCTTAATCTTCTTTACCACGGAATTAATTTTCGTCTGAATCTTACTGTGATCCCGACTTATCCCATCAAAATCGGACTTGAATAATGAACATCTATGTTCCAGTTCATTTAGAACTTCTTTAATATTTTTTTCCTGTAGATTCAAGTTTTCTTCAACCAGAACCTTATATTTTGCAAATAACGGAACATCAAGGAAATATGAGAACTGTACTTTCTCCACCACTTCAAATTCAGCCAGATATTCCACAAGAAGATTCGACATGATACGCCTTGTTTTCTTCAGGATTCCGGAAATCACAGAATCTTTCACCGGAATATCACTCTCTTTTGACTCACGTAATATTCTGATCAACTCGGGTAGGGAATATAGGGTGTCGGCAGCAACCACATTTTCCTGACGGTATATCCTCATAAAGAGAATCTCCTGCTCTTTCCTTTCCTTTTCAAACTCAGGAACATTACTTTCTGAAACGAGGGTATCGAGTAGCTCCGTCAACTCCTTGAAAGGCATGAAATTTATCGTATGATAATCGTCCGTACCCATATTAAGTTCATATGTCCGGACAGAATAGCTATTGACATTTTCCAAGAATTTCTTAAGGATTATAATATCATTATCTTGATTATCATTGAATCTATCCTTATTCTTAATCATCCAAAGATTTAGATCCTTTAAGACTTCTACATTCCGGATGCATGTTCTTGAAAGCAAATCATGAACAGAGTTATTGGTATCTGATCGTTTATCTCTGTACAGTCTTGAATATAGAGATGACGGGCAAACCTCAGCGATGTCTAAGATCTTTCTGCTGAATCTTTGGTAGGCCAAGGGGGTAAAACCAAAGTTAACAAACGGGGCCGTAATGTCAAAAAGGATGTTCTTGGAGTTCGAATCAAACGTATAGAAATAAAACTCCGATGATTCAGCCCGCCATTTGCTCTCTACGAATGGAGAATAAAAACCGTCTCTCGACTCCATCTTTCTGGATGCGCACAGCATGAAGAATTCTACCAGATTTAGCCTGAGTATGAACTTTGGATCCTTGATGACTTCACGATCTTTCTCATAGTCTTTTACCAATTCATCTATGGTCTCGATAAGAAGGGCACCATTCATTTGAGACAACTCCCTTGAATAGCCTCTGTTGCGAGCCGCCGGCAGAAACGATTCTCCAGAAAGAGTAAAGAAACTGTTTCCTACAATCTGGAGGTACTCCGGAATTTTATAATCCTTAGAACTCTTCAGAGTAGGGAACTTGGACTTTCTTACCGATTGTTTCAGTACTATTTTATCAAGTGATTCAGTCAGCCTATCATACAATTCATATAACCAAATCGAATAGCATGTGGTGACAAAAAATATGAGATAGTCTATACGGCTTGAAGCTGCAACATTGTTTAGATCACCGAGCATCGCCATTACATCTCCTATGGATATGTTCTCGGAATAATTTGCAGGATTAACTATTTCATTAAGCCTTATCTGCCGCAGATTCGTCTTGACATCTCTTGACTCCTGATTAGCGAACCCGTCAAGTCCGAGCGATTTGGCGTAATCATGCAGCAGAGACACCACAGTCTTGTTGATTTTAGTAAAATTCTTCTCTTTCAGGATCGTTTCCGCAATTTGCCTTTGCTCGTTTGTCATACGTTGCATCCACTGATCTTTGAAATAGCGCTTGAAGTCATCTTTGTTCTTCTCGTGCTGCTCCGGAGTGTCTCTATCCTTCATCTCAAACAGCATCGTGACTAAAGAACGCAGTTCCCTCATGGTTTCCGGAATTATCAGGCTTGGAGTTTCCTCATAATTATAGAAAAGATATCCGCATTTCTTGTAGACAAGCGAGAGCACTGCGAATTCCACCGACTCGAAAGTATTGTCTGGGGATGGCTCTTCTTCTCCCTTATCGATGATCTCAAGTTCTGCAGATGAATAATCCGTCAGCCTCGGAATAGAGATCCGTCGTTCAAGGGGGATGAATTTATCCAGATACCGGTCTGCCATTGACTGAATTCGGTGCATATCTACAACTGAATCAAGAATAGTCTTGTAATAATCCGCAAGATTAAGCACGATGCTGTTTTTCAGTTGCTCAAGCTTTGCCGCCATAAGTATTACCACATTCGGCACCACGAGATATTTACGTATCTGCTCCATCATCCTGTATGCCTCGCGGATATTGAGGTCAATGTCATCAATTGAAATCACGAGATATTTTTTCCCTCTGCACTTCAGATATGCTTTTATCAGTTCACAGACAAGTAGCCTGAGATTGACACCTTCGCTGAGAGCAGACAGACCCTCCTCTTCATCTGGCAACTCAAGTTTCTTGACGCTAAGGAACTTGACCGATTGCCTTACCTTCGAAAACCATCCGTGGAGCTTTCTTATCTTCTGCCGGTCAGGATTTGACATCCGCTCCCATGGCTCCACCATCTTCTCATATTCATGATAAAGCTCTCCGAGAAATATCTCAAGAATATTATGATGCTCGTCAAAGAATGAAGGGTCTATCACGTGTAGGAATTCCGTATCATCAGAGAAATCCTTTGTATCCTTATTCTCGAAAAAAATCTCTTTCATGGAGTAAAGGCAGGAGGTCTTGCCGCTTCCCCTCTCCCCAAGGAAAGCAATTATATTGTTATCCACCGGTTGCTCCGAGAAATCCAATACCGACTCAATCTCATCATCTTTTGAGACAGTCCCTCTTGTTTGCCATTTATCAAGCAGCTCCAGCAATCTATGTTTCGCATTTTCCAGCTGCTGAGAAAACGGACTTTCCTGAAACTCATCATTATTCAACACCGTCGGAAGTGTCTCTTCCCCTATTTTAAAAACGAGTTTGCTCATTTATGATTTGTATTGAGTTAAAGCTATCCGCTGTCTCGATCAGCCCGGAAGAACTAAACCAGACAACCAACACCAATGTGATAATTATTGCACCGTAAAACAGATAGATACTGACATCCGAAAGGTTTCTCAGCATCCCTTTAAACATCTCGCACTTGGAAGCAGAACTTGCAACAAATGGAATCATATCTATATC